>NZ_JBYRFX010001082.1:0-1829 GCF_057815775.1 Inquilinus sp. | reverse complement strand
GTGTACAGTGTGGGAAATGCGGGCTAAAACCCGCGGATACCCCGGAAAGAAACCTGCCCGCATGTCCTCGCTCGCCGCCAAGCTGACCGAAATCGTCGCCGCCGCCTTCGCCGCGGAAGGGCTGCCGCCCGAACTCGGCCTGGTCACCGTCTCGAACCGCCCGGATCTCGGGCAGTTCCAGTGCAACGGTGCCCTGCCGGCGGCCAAGCGTGCGGGCGCCAACCCACGCCAGATCGCCGAAAAGATCGCGGAGCGGCTGCGCGCCGACCCCAATTTCAAGGACGTGTCGCTGGCCGGGCCGGGCTTCATCAACCTGTCGCTGACCGACGCCGCCATCGCCGCCCATGCCGACGCCCAGGCGCAGGACGCCCGGATGGGCGTGCCGCTGGCCAACCCGCCGCGGCGGGTGGTGCTGGATTACGGCGGGCCGAACATCGCCAAGCCGATGCATGTCGGCCACCTCCGCGCCTCGATCATCGGCGACAGCCTGCGCCGGCTGTTCCTGTTCGCCGGCGACGACGCGATCGGCGACGTGCATATGGGCGACTGGGGCACGCCGATGGGCATGGTGATCAGCGAGATCGCCCGCCGCCAGCCGGACCTGCCGTATTTCGACGCGAGCTTCACCGGCCCCTATCCGGAAGCCAGCCCGGTGACGATGGAGGATCTGGAGGTCCTGTACCCCGCCGCGTCCCAGGCGTCGAAGGCCGATCCGGCACGGATGGAGGAAAGCCGCCAGGCGACGGCGGAGCTGCAGGCCGGCCGGCCGGGCTATCGCGCCCTGTGGCAGCATTTCATCGATGTCTCGGTCGCCGGCATGAAGCGCGAATTCGAGGCGCTGGGCGTGCGGTTCGACCTGTGGAAGGGCGAGGCCGTCGTCCACGACCTGATCGAGCCGATGGTGGCGGATTTCCAGGCCCGCGGCCTGGCCGAGACCGATTCCGGCGCCGTCATCGTCCGCATCGCGGAGGAGGGCGACAAGAAGGAGATGCCGCCGCTGATGCTGCTGAAGTCGGACGGCGCCGTCACCTACGGCACCACCGACCTCGCCACCATTATCGACCGGCGGCAGTCGCTCGACCCCGATCTCGGGCTCTATGTCGTCGACCGGCGGCAGTCGCTGCATTTCGAGCAGGTGTTCCGCGCCGCCCGCAAGGCCGGGCTGAACGGCAAGTCCGACCTGGAGCATCTCGGCTACGGCACCATGAACGGGCCGGACGGCAAGCCGTTCCGGACCCGCGCCGGCGGCGTGATGAAGCTGTACGACCTCCTGGACACCGCCACCGAGATCGGGCTGAAGCGTCTTGATGAGGCGCATCTGGCCGAGGGCTATCCTGAGGAGGAACGGCGCGAGATCGCCCGCCGGGTCGGCATCGCCGCGGTGAAGTTCGCCGACCTGTCGAACAACCCATCCTCCGACTATGTCTTCGACCTGGACCGCATGCTGCGCTTCGAGGGCAAGACCGGCCCTTATCTGCAGTACGCCGCGATCCGCGCCAGGTCGTTGCTGCGCCGGGCGGAAGCGCAGGCCGATGCCCCTGGGGCCATCCTGCCGGCGGCGAATGAGGCCGACCGGGCGCTGATGCTGCAGCTGGCGCAGCTGCCGGACGCCGTCCGCAGCGCCTATGAGAAGCGGGCCCCGAACGAGCTGTGCGACTTCGCCTACTCCCTGGCGCGCGAGTTCAGCCGGTTCTGGGATGCCTGCCATGTCCTGAGCGAACCCGACGCAGCAAGACGAGGCTCCTGGCTGGCTCTGGCGGCCCTGACGCTGCGTCAACTGGAACAAGTGCTGGGTCTGTTGGGCATTGAAGTGCCCGAGCGCATGTAAA
>NZ_JBYRFX010001081.1:0-3645 GCF_057815775.1 Inquilinus sp. | reverse complement strand
GTCGCTGGACAACGTGCTGGCGGTGGCCGGCGCGGCGCGCGAGCACCCGATCATCCTGGTCTTCGGTTTGGCGCTGTCGATCGCGATGATGGGCTTCGCCGCCTCGTTCATCGCCAAGCTGCTGAACCGCCACCGCTGGATTGCCTATGTCGGCCTGGCGATCATCCTCTACGTCGCCGTCATCATGATGTGGGATGGCGGCCACGAGATCTGGCACGCGACGGCGCCCATCCGGTAAATCATCAGGCGGTTCGGCGCGCGAAGGAGGCAGTGGCTTATAAGGCGCTATCCCCGGCGCCGACGGGCTTTTGGTCGGCAGACAGCGCTTCGAACCCGTTCAGGAAATATTCCTGCTGTTTTTCTGCCGCCTTTCGCGTGATCTCATCTCTCTTCAGAATGTCGTCTTCTCGTTCTTTCTGCGCTCTTTTCTGGCTCTCGAGATCGTCGAGGCGTTGCTTGAAGGCGTGCAACTGCTTTCGCGTGCCTGCCCTGTCCTGCCTGACCCCAAATTTCTTGGAGTCGAATTTCCCGGTGCGCGGGTTGAATCCCCAATCGTTCAACAATTCCTTGATGAATTTTCGCGTCAGCTGGACCTCGGCCGATTCCTTGCCCTGCTGGCCGGCCTCGACATCCCCTTCGACCAGCTTCGGAAACAGCGCAAGGCGGACCCCGATCACCGCGCCGCGGAACGTGCCCGGATCGGACGCAGACAGATAGGCGACATGGGGCAGATGGGCGCAGACCCTGACGAACTTCGCCCAGGATCGGCGCTGCAGGCCAAATCGTCCATCCGCCGCGTTGGCGAATGTCTTGACCGCATCACTCTTTTTCAGGCCGGACATCTGGAACGCGATCGCACCGATATTCAGAATCGTCTTCTCGGATAAGGTCTTTCCGAACGCCTCGAACTCATGCATCGCCTTGGCATCGGACTCCGGCAGCCGCCATTTTTGGGAGAAATCGACACTCCGTCTGCGCTGAGGCTTGTTCGGATGTGGCTCCGGCGCAGCGGTCGGCGTCGCCGGCAAGGACGATCTGCGCTGGGGCGCGGTGTCACGCCACAGCTTCGGCTGGGCTGTCGAGGCAGCCGGCAGGGACCGATTGTCGATCCGGACGACCTGACCAAGCCACACCCCTATTGCGGCAAGCAGCGGGGTCCGGTCCGAAGTCGCTTCTGTCGTCGGATCACCGGCGCTAACCTGGTCTTCGGCCATCGGAATTTCCTTGCGGCGGGGTGAGGATTGCCCAGGTCGCCCGCGGACCGGGAAAAACGGATCAGCCCCGGGGCCACTCCGCTTCTGCGGCCCCTACTCCGCCCGGGCGAAGAAGGCGTAGGTGGCGGTGTAGGACACGCCGACCTGGGTGTCGGGCCGCAGCGGCGGGGTCGCCGGGGCGGCACCGCCATGGGTGGCGCTGCGCTGCACGAAGGCGACCTGGCCCAGCGCGCCGGGTGCCGCACCATCCGGCTCCGGGCTGGCCGTGACCGGGACCAGCAGCCATGGGATATCGGGCATAGCGGTCGTGTCGGTTTCGGGCGGCGCGGGCACCGCCACCACCTTGCCGGCCGGGTCCAGCATCGCCTTGCTGCCGTCCGCCGCTTCCCAGGAGGGGCCGGCATAATGCCGAATCACGATCCGGCCGTCCTCGCCGGTCAGCTGCGCCAGCGGCGCCTGCAGCTGCCAATGCAGCGGGCCGCCGGGGTCGGCGACGCTGCGGTAGATCTGCACGCCGCTTGCCTCGGCGGTGAACAGCAGCCGGGCGCCGCCCGGCTGGATCGCCGCCGGAACTGGTGCACTCGTCACGGCACCGGCAACACCTTGCGCCAGCAGCAGCATCAGGGCGGCAGCCGCCGCAACCCGTCCGATCATCATCGTCTTCCTCGCGTGGCCCTCGGTCGTGAAATCCGCCCGGGGACCTGCCGCGAGGGGCCGCTCACTCGTCCCGGTAGTGCTTTACGATGCCGGCCGAGCGGACATGCGCCTCGCCCGGATCCTGGCCGAACTCGCGCCGGGCGCGGCGCTGGCGCAGCAGGTCCCAGGCACGGTCGAGCTCGCTCTCGATCTTGCGCAATCGCTCCAGGTCGGACTGGGCCGGCTGGCCGCGGGCGTAGAGATGCTCCTCCTCCGCCACCAGCTTCTCGATGTGGTTGAGAACCGATTGATCGGTCGTCATGGACGCTCCTTCCGGTCGGTGCCCCGGGGCTTGCCGCGCCGGGGCTTTGACTGAGGATAGCGCAGACCGGCGCCAGAAAAAGCGTCTGCTCGCCGCAGCGGGTCGTCATTCCATTCTCCCGTCAGGCCGGCACCGGCGCCGGCGGACTTTGCGGCCGGGACTGTGCGACAGGGCGCGGCGGGCGGGGAGACGGAATCGGGCTACGGATGCAGCCCTGGGGCTACGGCTGAAACCGGGCACGGGGAAGGGCCTTCGCCCTCCCCTCGCCCGGCCCGGCTACAGGTAGAAATCGTATTCCCGCGGGAACACCTGGGCGATCAGATCGGCATATTCGCCGCGCTTGGAGGCGGCATAGGCGGCCAGGAAGCGCTTCGGCATGTACTCGGCCAGCAGCCGCGACCGCTCCAGCCGCGCCAGCGCCGCCAGGATGCCGTCGGGGAAGGCGGGATCCCGCCTGCGGCCGGCATCGCCGGTGCTCGGCGCGGTCGGCCGCAGCCCCTTGGTGATGCCGTGATGCACCGCCGCCAGCACCGCGGCCATCACCAGATGCGGGCTGGCCTCGGCCCCCGCCACCCGGTGTTCGACCCGCCGCGCCTCGCCGCCCGCCTCCGGGATGCGGAAGGCGACGCTGCGGTTGTTGTGGCCCCAGGCGCGCGAGGTCGGCACGAACAGGCCGAGATAGCGGCGATGGGCGTTGAAGTTCGGTGCCAGCAGGCCGACGGAATCCAGCATCATCGCCTGCATCCCGGCCACGGCGCTGTGCAGCAGCGCCTCGCCGCCCGCCTGGGCGAAGCGGTTGCGGCCCTGGGCGTCGACCAGGCTGACATGGATGTGGAAGCCGTTGCCGGGCTGGTCGGCGAAGGGCTTCGACATGAACGTCGCCTCCTGCCCCTGCGCCCGGGCGATGCCCTTGACCAGCCGGCGCAGCAGCGCCGCATGGTCGGCCGCCGCCAGCGGGTCGGCGAGATGGTCGAGATTGACCTCGAACTGGCCGAGCCCGTATTCGGCCACGGCGCCGGCCAGCGGCAGCCGCTGCAGCTTCGCCGCCGCGGTGATGCGGCCGAGGAAGCCGGCATGCTCCTCCACCGCCGCCAGCGACAGGTTCGCGGCCGTGCGCGGCGGCTGGCCGGTGCGCGGCAGCGCCGCCGGGACGATGCCGCCCTCGGGCGTGCGCGCCGCCTCCAGCAGGGTGAATTCCAGCTCGCAGGCCACCACCGGGAACAGCCCGTCGGCGCGGCAGCGGGCGATGATTCCGGCCAGGATGGCGCGCGGGTCGAACCAGAGGGGCGCGCCAGTGTCGGCCTCGGTCATGGCGCACAGGATCTGGGCGGTCGGGCGCTGGGCCCAGGGCACCGGGACCAGGCTGCCGTGCACCGGCATCGCCGTGCCGTCCGGGTCGCCATCGGCGGCGCCGAGCCCTTCCGCGCCGTGGCCCAGGCCGCGGCAATCGAGGATCGGCGCGCAGGCCGAGAA
>NZ_JBYRFX010001080.1:0-4135 GCF_057815775.1 Inquilinus sp. | reverse complement strand
GAGGGTCCGCGCAGTTGATGACGGCGACCGCCCGAAGGTCGGGGTTGATAGTTCTTGCCTCTGCGACAAGGGCAGCGACCTTATCGATCGTCCACACGTCGAAGCTTCGGGGCTGAAACGGCACGACAGCGACGTGAGCGACGGTGAGGGCAGCACGAAGCCCCGCTGTGTCGCGACCGCCGACGTCAATGACGATGTCGTCATACTTGGGCTTCAGGGCGAGAACCTGAGATCGCACCGCGGCCCCCGAGAGTTGGATGGATGTATATCCAATCGCTCCGCCCTTGGTGTCCCCTCGGAGCGCGGCGAAATCGGTGGCCGTGGCCTGGTCGTCTGCGTCAACCAGGAGAACGTCACGCCGGGCACGGGTGGCTCGCTCAATGGCGAGATTGACGGCAAGGGTTGTCTTGCCGACGCCGCCTTTTGTCTGCGCGAGGGCCAATATCATTCCGGCATCGCTCCGACGCTGTTTAGGCAGTGAATCGATATAGGATGTAGTCGGACCGATATCGGTTGGCAATCATATGCAACGCCGCCGACGCAATTAATTGCACCGGCGGCCAACTAGCACGTGTCGTGGGCGGAGGGTGGGCCGGGTCGTCAGAGGTGCCGGCGGCCGAAATGTTGGTCGACCCGATCCAGTGGCGGGCGGATAATCCACTAGCACGGTATTAAGCGGATTTTTTCGCAGCTTGTGCGGCGCGGGTGCGCGGGTTCGAATCCGCCGCGGGTTCGAATTTACGCAGGTTGGCTGGCGGTTGCCGCACTACGGGGAGAGGAGGAGGCGGTCGGTATTCTCGCGCTGCCCCTTGGACCCTGGCTCCAGTTTCGGCTGATGCGGCCGACCCGGTGGTTATGCCAACCATCTCACGGCACATTTGGATGAGTCAAGGCTAAAATTGTATGGATCCGTCAGCGTCGAGATCTTCCCAATGTCGTCGCGCGCCTACCGACTGCGTATATACCTCATGCGTATATATCACCGGAGTATATATCGTTGCGTATAAATCGGGTTGCTATATACTATGACATGATGTCGTTACGGAATGTCGCTTGGTTGTGCCATGCCGCCGTGTCCTGCAGCGACGAACTATGGGATCTGGAATGTCTGACGTCGTTACAAAGTGGGGAGTTGCAGTGGCGGAGCGTGGCTTCGCCCAGATCCCCACGTACCTCCTCAACCTCAACCGATTCCTTGATCTGGACCATCGCCTGAGCCCGGTTGAGATGCTGGTGCTGCTGCAGCTGGCAGGGAGCTGGTGGAAGAAGGATGAGCATCCATTTCCAGCGATGAATACGCTTGCGAACCGTTGCGGCGTTTCGAGCCGCCAGGTCCAGAGAGCGATCAATCGGCTCGACAAGCTGAAGCTCATTGGGCGGGTGAAGCGAAAGAAGAAGGGCATCGTGGCCAGCAATGCCTACGATATGGGGCTGCTGGTCGACTTTCTGACTGAGATCGCCCGCGCCTTCCCGAATGAGTATCCGCGTCGTGTTACGATCGAAGATCGTCGGGAGCTGAGCCAGCGCCTCGGAAAAGTCGATCGCGAAGCCGCTGCTGGTGACGAGGATGACGACGCATAGGCGGAACGATATTCTAGGAAATTGGGGCTGGAATGTTGACGATCGAAGAAGCCATCCAGCTACGCGGCGCGAGAATTGTCTACCACGCATGTGATGCCGAGCCGGGCTGCCCTGACCGCATGACCCAGCTTGGCTTGCCGAGGCCGGCATCCATGGCCGACGTGTTCCTGGCAATGAGTGCGGCTTATGCCGCGATGAGCCCGGCCGAGCAGGGGGAAGAGGATCGCCGCGATGATGTTCGCGGCCGATACAATGCCTCTGCGAGCAGGACGGGTCTCGGCCCCGTGCCGCCACGCGATATGCCAGTATGGCCGAAGCGATTGATCTGAGGGCCAAGATGCTGGTCTCGCCTGCGTCGTCTCTTCGGCGGTGGAGGCGAGCCTGGCGGTGACCCTGAGGGCCGCATGCGCCCTGTCGGCTTGTGTTCTCGTCGGCCTGGCCCTGACGTCCTGGGATTGGGCGATGCCGTCGGCCGCACGGGTCGTTGACGGTGATACCGTGCGGATCCATGGAGTTCGGATGCGCCTCCTCGACATCGATGCTCCTGAGATCTTTCATCCGCGCTGCGCACGGGAGAGTGACGCCGGCGCCGCGGCAAAGGCTCGCCTGGCCCAACTGCTGGCCGCTGGTCCGATGCAGCTTGCTGATTCCGGAGAGCACGACCGGTATGGCCGTCCACTGGTGCGCATCAGCGTGAACGGGCAGGACCTTGGGCAGATCCTGCTACGGGAAGGGCTGGCGGTGGTGTGGCGACCTGGTCCGGTGGCATGGGAGGCGCGGCGCCGGCATTGGTGTTCCGATGTCTTCGAATAGGCCGGCCAAGCAAATGGTTCATAGGGCCGGAAGATTCCAAAATATGTGTAATGTCAATATTAAAGAGCCAAAAGTGCGCTCTTGCGAGCGCACGTTTTTGTCAGCGTAAAATCACCAAAATTACGACCAGAATCACTAAATATTGCATCGGCGTCTCCTTTCATTATCAATAGTACATCAATTACACGGAGTTAAGCAATATTATTCTTCGCGGAACGTGAAATAATTTTGCGGTTAGTCGGGGGAGTGTACTTTTGGGTGATCCAAAATGGATAGTGAGTTGGCAAGGCGGCGCAATAGGGTTATTTAGTGTGGCTAGGCCAAATAGGATCGCTTTTGCGCATTAAGAGCCAAGCGTGCAATAGTGGCACATTGAGGTATACCCTAATGAACCACCGCCTATGGTCGCGTGGCGTCCGGACGAGGAGGAAAGATGGCAACGCCGTCGCTCGAGCAGGAGTTTGCGTACTTCACCGAAGCGCAGCTAGCGACTGTCGAGGCCCTGAAATCTCGGAGATCATCAACGAAGTCTGATCTTCGGCGTCACGCCGCGATTGCCGACGGAATGGTTGAAGTTTGCCGACGCCGCGGGATTGGGCCGATGGGGCCCAATGGCCGCTCAACCATACGGCTCGCAGCTCTGTTGAAAGGTGAAGCAACCGGATGAGCGGCATCGCGCCTATGCGGGTCGCGCGGGTCTACCTTCGCGTCAGCACGGTCGACCAGGATCTTGAGCGTCAGGAGCGCATGATCGAGGAGGCGAGGGGAGGCGGCTACTATGTCGCCGGCGTCTATCGCGAGAAGGCTTCCGGCGCCCGTGCCGATCGCCCGGAGCTGCAGCGGCTGATCCAGGACCTGCAGACTGGTGAGGTTGTCGTGGCGGAGAAGATCGACCGCATCAGCCGCCTTCCGTTGGCCGACGCGGAACGTCTGGTAGCCTCGATCCGCGCGAAGGGCGCCCGCTTAGCGGTGCCCGGCCTTGTCGACCTCTCCGAGCTGGCCGCCGGCACCGCCGGCGTCGCCAAGGTCGTGCTGGAGTCGGTCCAGGATATGCTGCTGCGCCTGGCGCTGCAGATGGCGCGAGAGGATTACGAGGACCGCCGCGAACGACAGCGCCAGGGGATTGAGATCGCGAAGCGCGATGGCCGCTACAGCGGACGCAAGGCGAACCCCGCGATGCACGCGAGGATCATCGCTTTGCGGAAAGGCGGCACCAGCATCGTCGAGACGGCCGATCTGGCCGGCTGCAGCGTGGCTCAGGTGAAGCGAATTTGGGCGGCCTACCGCATCAACGCGAGCTAGCGGCGGCAGTCCATTCCCCGGCAGACGACCAGGCAGGCAATCTGTTGGGTCGCAGCATTCGGAGAATCAAATTAATAAAGGAATGACGCTGGCGTGCTTTTGATGTGGATTAATGGTTTAGTTCCACACTAGTTCTGACCGTTTTATCGGTATGAGTGTGACGCCCTCAATTGATTTTGTATCATAGATTACGAATGATTTTGATACTGCGTTGTTTTCTGATATGGGCGAACAGATAATCTTATCTGATGTAATTCGAAGAGTTATGTATGTTTTATCATTTATGGAAAATTTATACTGTTGACGCGCTGATGCCTCAGAATTGCCAATCGCGGCGGCAAGGAGTGATAGAAATAAAATTAGCGCTATTATAATTGTAAGCATTCCATGAAAAGTCTGAGGTAGTTTCACAGTAGAAAATCCGGATTGAATTTTGCCA
>NZ_JBYRFX010001079.1:0-3125 GCF_057815775.1 Inquilinus sp. | reverse complement strand
ATTAATGATCGATCAAGGGAAGGGCGGGAGTCGGTGGATGGGCAAGGGCTCATGGCGAGAGAGGCGCGCCGGGCGGCGCCGGGCCGGCGCGGTCGTGGCCGTCACGACGCTGGTGCTGGTCGCCGCGGCCGGGACGGCGGTCTGCATGGCCGATGCGCTGCACCGGCTGGGGCCGTCGTTGCGGGCCGGCAATGGCCGCGACTGCTGCCCGTGCCGAGGCCATCCGCACCACGACGCCTCCGCGCCGCATTCGCGCTTCTGAGACCGATCGATCGAAAAATGGCAACACGCGACCCGAACCTTGAGGGGGCCATGGCCCAGCTGGAACCCCCGCCGCATCATCCGGCCACAGCGCCGCGCCGCCGTCGCGCCTGGCTGTTCGGCGGCATCTGCAGCCTGGCGCTGATCGTGCTGGGCGGCACCCTCGCGGTGATGAGCGCTGCCGATGGCACGGTGCCGGCCGCCACCGGGCCCGGGGTGTCGCGCCGGCCAGTTGTCACCACCGTCCTCGCCGAACACCGCCCGATCGAGCGCATCCTGTCGCTCACCGGCACCGTGGTGCCGCGCGAGGAGATCGCGATCGCCGCCGCGGTGGACGGCCAGCGTATCGCCGAGGTGCTGGTGGAGGAGGGCGACCACGTCGTCGCCGGCCAGGTCATCCTACGGCTGGAGACCGACCTGCTGGCGGCATCGGTGCGCGATGCCGAGGCCGCGGTGCTGCGGGCCGAGGCGGGGCTGGCACGGGACCAGGCGATGCAGGTCGAGGCCGCGGCCAATTTCCAGCGCATCGACAGGCTGCGCAGCTCCGCCGCCTTCAACCCGCAGGATTACGACAAGCGGCGGGCGGCCTCGATCTCGGCCGACAAGGTGCTGGAGGTGTCGCGGGCGGAGGTGGCGCAGGCCGAGGCCAAGGCCGACGAGGCGCGGGCCCGGCTCGGCCGGGCCGAGATCCGGGCGCCGACCGCCGGGATCGTCGCCGAACGCACCGCCCGGGCCGGCGCCATGGCGGGGTTGGAGCCGCTGGTCAAGCTGATCCGCGAGGGCGAGGTCGAACTCGAGGCCGAGGTGCCGGAGGCCGACCTGCCGGCCGTCGCGGCGGGCCAGGCCGCCCGGATCACCGTCACCGGCATCGCCGCCGGCTTCGACGGCCGGGTCCGGCTGGTGGGGCCGAAGGCCGATCGCGACACCCGGCTGGGCCGCATCCGCATCAGCCTGCCGATCGACCCCCGGCTGCGCCCGGGCGTGTTCGGCCGCGCCGCGATCGCGGTCGACCGGCGGGCCGATGCCCTGACCATCCCGGACCAGGCGGTGATGCAGCGCGACGACCGCGGCGACAGCGCCGTGTTCGTCGTCGGCGGCGACGGCGCCGTGTCGCGCCGGGTGGTGACGATCGGCCTGCGCCAGGACGGCCGGGCCGAGATCCTGTCCGGCCTCGATCCCGGCCAGCGCGTCGTGCTCGCCGCCGGGGCGTTCCTGCGCGACGGCGACCGGGTGGCTGCGGCCGGCGAGATGCCGGCCTTGTTCCCGTCAGAAGGCGGCCAGCCGTGATGTCGGGCATCTCCTCCTGGTCGATCCGCCGGCCGATCCCGGTCCTGGTGCTGTTCGCGATGCTGACCATCGCCGGCTGGTGGTCGTTCATGCACCTGCCGGTCAACGCCAACCCCAAGCTCGAATTCCCGATCGTGACGGTGACGATCACCCAGGCGGGCGCGGCGCCGTCCGAGTTGGAAACCCAGGTCACGCGGCGGGTGGAAGGCGCGGTCGCCGGGCTGGCCGGGGTGCGCCACATCACCTCGACCATCGCCGACGGCGTGTCCGCGACCGTGGTCGAGTTCCGCATCGGCATCGACCCCGACCGCGCCACCACCGATGTGCGTGACGCCGTCGCCAACATCCGCAGCGACCTGCCGCAGGCGATCGAAGACCCGATCATCGCCCGGCTCGACGTCGAAGGCGGCGCCATCCTGTATTACGGCGTGCGCGCGCCCGGCATGTCGGCGGTCGATCTGTCCTGGTTCGTCGACGACCGCATCGCCCGCGACCTGCTGGCTGTATCAGGGGTGCAGAAGGTGCAGCGGCTGGGCGGCGTCGCTCGCGAGATCCGGGTCGACCTCGACCCCGACCGGCTGGCGGCGCTGGGCGTCACCGCCGACCAGGTCAACCTGCAGCTGCGCGGCATCAACATCGACGTCCCCGGCGGGCGCGGCGAGCTCGGCGCGCGGGAACAGGCGATCCGCACCCTGGGCGGCGCCGACACCGTGCCGGCCCTGGCCGACACCCCGATCGCGCTGCCCAATGGCCGCTGGGCCAAGCTGGCCGATCTCGGCACGGTCAGCGACGGCGCCGGCGAAGTGCGGGCCTCGGCCCGGCTCGACGGCGATCCGGTGGTCGCCTTTGCCGTCTACCGCGCCAAGGGGGCCAGCGACACGGTGGTGGCCGACGGGGTGGCGCAGCGCCTGGCCGGGCTGCAGGCGCAGGTGCCTGATGTGACCATCAGCGAGATCGCCTCGACCGTCGAATACACCCGCGACAGCTATAACGCCGCCATGACGGTGCTGGTCGAAGGCGCGCTGCTGACCGTGCTAGTGGTGTTCGTCTTCCTGCGCGACTGGCGGGCGACGCTGATCGCGGCGCTGGCCATGCCACTGTCGATCCTGCCGGCCTTCTTCGCCATGGATTTGCTGGGCTTCACCCTGAACAGCATCACCCTGCTGGCGCTGACGCTGGTGATCGGCATCCTGGTGGATGACGCCATCGTCGAGATCGAGAACATCGACCGGCACCTGCATCTCGGCAAGCGGCCGTATTTCGCCTCGATCGACGCGGCCGACGCGATCGGCCTCGCCGTGGTCGCGACCACCCTGGCCATCGTCGCGGTGTTCGCCCCGGTCAGCTTCATCGGCGGCGTCATCGGCCAGTATTTCAAGCAGTTCGGCCTGACCGTGGCGGTCGCCGTGCTGGCGTCGCTGCTGGTCGCCCGCCTGCTGACGCCGCTGATGGCCGCCTACATGCTGCGGCCGAAGCCGGCGGCGGCGCACGCCGCAGCGCCGTCCCGGCTGGCCGCGGGATATGCGGCGGTGCTGGGCTGGACCCTCGATCACCGCCGCATCACTTTGGCCGCGGCC
>NZ_JBYRFX010001078.1:0-10335 GCF_057815775.1 Inquilinus sp. | reverse complement strand
GGGCCCCACCGCCGCCACCGTCCCGGCGAGGTCGATGCCGAGGATGCCGGGCAGCGGATGTCGGGCATGCGCCGCGGCGCCGGCCCGGATCTTGAGGTCGAGCGGGTTGACGCCGCTGGCGGCGATCCGCACCAGCACCTGGCCGGCTTCCGGCACGGCCGGGCCAGTTCGGCGAGGCGGAACGGCGCGTCCGGCCGGTCGAGCACCAGCGCGCGCATATAGGAGACTTCGGTCATGGCTTGATCCTTTCGGTCGAGGCCCGAGAGATGGGCCATGCCTGACCGATCCGAAATCGAAGAGAATGTTCGAATCCCATGCATTTTTGTATGATCCCGGCATGGAGTGGAGCGACGTCAAGATCTTCCTGGCGGTGGCGCGGTCCGGCACGCTGGGCGCCGCGGCCCGGCAGCTGGGCCAGACCCAGCCGACCATGGGCCGGCGGCTGCGGGCGCTGGAGCAGGCGGTCGGCCAGACCCTGTTCCAGCGCACCCGCGACGGCTTCGTGCTGACCGCCGAGGGCGAGGCCGTGCTGGCCCATGCCGAGCGCATCGAGGAGGAGGCGATCGCCTTCGAGCGCACTTTGGCCGGCCAGGGCCGGGCGCTGGAGGGGATGCTGCGGGTCTCGGCATCGGACTGGTTCGGCGCCCGGGTGCTGACCCCGGTCCTGGCCGGCTTCACCCGCGCCCATCCCGGCGTCACGGTCGAGCTGATCACCGACAGCCGGCTGTTCAGCCTGGCCCGGCGCGAGGCCGACCTGGTGGTGCGGATCCGGCCCTTCGACGAACCCGAGGTGGTGCAGCGCCGCCTGACCCATGTGCCCTACGCCCTCTACGCCGCGGCGGGCACCCCGGCCCCGGTGGCCGGCGACGGCGCCGGCAGCGCCCTGGTCACCATGGACACCGCCTTCGAGGCACTGCCGGATGTCGGCTGGCTGACCCGGCTGCTGCCACGCGCCCGCATCGCCTTCCGCAGCAACAACCGCGAGGCCCAGGCGCGGGCCTGCGCCGCCGGCGCCGGATTCGCCGTGCTGCCCCGGCCGCTGGGCGACGCCGAGCCGGGCCTGCAGGCGATCGACCTCGGCGAGGCCCCGCCCGGCCGCGACGTCTGGATCGGCTTCCACCGCGACCTGCGCCGCCAGGCCCGGCTGCGGGCATTGCTGGATATGCTGGTGGGGGAGCTGGCGAGGTAGGCTCAGCTCCGATACACCGGCGCCCCATACGGCGCGCCGGAGCCGCCGCCGTCGACGAAAATCTCCGTGCCCTGGACGTTGCTGGACTCGTCCGAGGCCAGGAACAGCACCGTGTTCGCCACCTCCTCGGCCTTGCCGAAGCGGCCGAGCGGGATGCCACGGGTGATGCGCTGCTCCAGCGCCGCCCGGGCCTCCGGCGTCGGCGCCACGGCATCCCAGATCTCGGTGTCGGTGGCGCCGGGCGACACCACGTTCACCCGGATGCCGCGCGGCGACAGCTCGGCGGCCAGCACCCGGCCCATCGACCGCACGCCGCCCTTGCTGGCGGCATAGGCCGACCAGCCGGGCGAGCCGTACACGCTGTGCACCGAGCCGTTCAGGATGATCGAGGCGCCGTCCTTCAGATGCGGCAGCGCCGCCTGCACCGCGAAGAACACCCCGGTCAGGTTGACCCGGAGGATCTGCTCGAACTGCGCCAGCGCGGTCTGGCCGATCGGGGTGGTGCCGCCGATGCCGGCATTGGCGAAGACGATGTCGAGCTTGCCGAAGCGCTGCGCCGCCTCGGCCGCCGCCCGTTCCATCGCCGCGACATCCGTCGTGTCGGCCTGCAGCGCCAGCACGGCGTCGCCCAGCTCACGCGCCGCGGCGTCCAGCGTCTCGCGGTTGCGGCCGGTGATCGCCACCCGCGCGCCTTCGGCCACGAACCGCCGGGCCGTCGCCAGGCCGATGCCGGCATTGCCACCGGTGATCAGCGCAACCTTGTCCTGCAACCTCATCACGATCTCCTGCGCCCATCCGGGCGTCGACTGCATCGCGCCGCCCCGGGCGGTCCCGGCGGCGGCCTGGAATGATGGTCCGGTGATCCCATATTCTGTATGATGACCGTCATCCACATCAGGAAGATGATGTCCATCATCCTGATTGTCAATCACGGCCGAGAAAGAGAATCGTCATGGGCCACTCCCGGGAAGAGAAGGCGGACAGCCACGAGCGGATCCTGCGGATCGCGGCGGCGCATTTCCGCGAGTCGGGGGTCGACAGCCTGGGGGTCGCCGACCTGATGAAGGAAGCGGGGCTGACCCATGGCGGCTTCTACCGCCACTTCGCCTCACGCGGCGATCTGGTGGCCGAGGCGGTGGAGATGGCGCTGGGCAACAGCCGGGTGAAGACCACCACCACCGAACCGGATGGCAAGCCGCGCGACTACGCCGCCTTCGTCGCGGCCTATCTGGACCCGGCGCACCGCGACGAGCCGGCGACCGGCTGCGCCGTGGCGGCGCTGGCCGGCGAGGCCGGGCGGCTGGACGAGCGGCCGCGGACGGCCTTCACCCGCCAGTTCAAGACCAACCTGGACAATGTCGGCATCATGCAGCGGGCGAAGGACCCGGCGGCCACCCGGGCCGATGCGCTGCTGGCGGCCAGCGCCCTGGTCGGCGCCGTGGCCTTGTCCCGCGCCGTGTCGGACCCCGCGCTGTCGGACGAGATCCTGGCGGCGGTACGCGCGAAGCTGGTCGCGCTGGCGGAAGGTTAGGCCTGGAGCTTGGCCGATTCCGCCGGCGTCTGGGTGGTCAGCGACAGGGCGTGCACCCGGTCCTTCAGCTCCGCCGCCAGCAGGTCGTAGACCAGGCGCTGGCGTTCGACCCGCGACTTGCCGGTGAAGGCCTCGGCGACGATCCGCACCCGGAAATGGCTTTCGCCCTGCCCGTCATGGCCGGCGTGGCCGGCATGGCGGTGGCTGTCGTCGATGATCTCCAGCTGCGCCGGGGCCAGCGCATCCTCGATCTTGCGGCGCATCCGATCGGCGATCTGCATCGGTCCTGACCTTTTCCGTTCCGGGCTTGCCCGCCCGTGATAGCAGAGCCGGGCGGACCCTGGGAGGGCTTGCCCTCCTATCCGCCTATGACGCAAGCGCCGATGCTGCGACACGGCGACAACGCAGATCCCCACCGCATCGGCTTGTCAGGCGAATGGCCCCTCCCCATACTCGCCCCATGGCCACCGCGAACCGCAGATATCACCGGGCATTCGAGGAGCCGGCGCCGGAAACGCGCCGCTGCGACCACCCGGGCTGCGCCAACACCGGGGAATTCCGGGCGCCGAAATCGCGGCAGCACCTGAACGAGTACTGGTGGTTCTGCCTGGAGCATGTGCGGGAGTACAACCGCGCCTGGAACTACTACCAGGGCATGAGCCCCGACCAGATCGAGAGCGAGGCCCGCCGCGACACGGTGTGGGACCGGCCGACCTGGCCGATGGGCAGCTGGCGCGCCGAGCAGCGGCTGCGCGACCGGATCTATCACAGCTTCGCCGAGGGCGCGGGCGACAATCCGTTCCGCGCCGGCGCCGAGGCGCAGGAGGAAGAACGGCAAGGCCGGCCCCTGACCGAGCACGAGAGCGCGATGAAAACGCTCGAAATCGCTCCTCCTTTCGACCTGAAAGCGCTCAAGGCGCGCTACAAGACGCTTGTCAAACTGCATCACCCGGACGCCAATGGCGGCAGCCGCGATGCCGAGGAGAAGTTCAAGAGCATCAACCACGCCTATACCGTGTTGAAAGCCGGCTTTGCCTCGTAACCCGTGACCCGGCGTACTGCGTACGCTACCCGTACTCCGTTACCTCTGGAATTTGGACTTCGACTGGATCATGAGCGCTGACACCTCCACCACGCTGCCCGACATCAAGGTTTCCGTCCGGCAGACCTTCGGCATCGACAGCGACCTGCAGGTGCCCGCCTTCTCCTCCGCGACGCAGCACGTGCCGGATGTCGACAGCGCCTATCGCTTCGACCGCGACACCACCATGGCGATCCTGGCCGGCTTCGCGCACAACCGCCGCGTGATGATCCAGGGCTATCACGGCACCGGCAAGTCGACCCATATCGAGCAGGTCGCCGCCCGGCTGAACTGGCCCTGCGTCCGCGTCAACCTGGACAGCCACATCAGCCGCATCGACCTGGTCGGCAAGGACGCCATCGTGCTGCGCGACGGCAAGCAGGTGACCGAGTTCCGCGAGGGCATCCTGCCCTGGGCGCTGCAGAACCCCTGCGCCATCTTGTTCGACGAATACGACGCCGGCCGGCCGGACGTGATGTTCGTGATCCAGCGCGTGCTGGAGGTCGAGGGCAAGCTGACCCTGCTGGACCAGAACCGGGTGATCAAGCCGCATCCGGCCTTCCGCATCTTCTCCACCGCCAACACCGTCGGCCTGGGCGACACCACCGGCCTGTATCATGGCACCCAGCAGATCAACCAGGGCCAGATGGACCGCTGGTCGATCGTCGCCACGCTGAACTACCTGCCGCATGATGCCGAGGTCGAGATCGTGCTGGCCAAGGTGCCGGATTTCGACAATGAGGAGGGCCGCGCCAAGATCAACGCCATGGTCCGCCTGGCCGATCTGACCCGCGCCGGCTTCATCGGCGGCGACATCTCCACCGTCATGTCGCCGCGCACGGTGATCACCTGGGCCGAGAATGCCCGGATCTTCGGCGATATCGGCTTCGCCTTCCGCCTGACCTTCCTGAACAAGTGCGACGAGGTCGAGCGCTCGACCGTGGCCGAATACTACCAGCGCTGCTTTGGCACCGAACTGCCGGAAAGCGGCGTCCGCGCCCATCTGGCGTAAGGCGCGACGTTCATAGGTTTTGCTGTCATTGCCGGGCTTGACCCGGCAATCCAGAGGATGTCGACAGCCTCTGGATGCCCGGATCAAGCCCGGGCATGACAGATTGGGAAGATCGGCGAGAGCCGTAGAGACGAAGCAGGCGATGCCCCAGGACGACAGCCCGATCGAGGTCTTCAAGCGCGCCACCACGGCGACGGTGCGGGCCATTTCCGAACGGCCCGACGTCACCGTCGCCTATTCCAGCGAGCCGCCGGGTGTCGCCGGCACCCGCGCCCGGCTGCCGCAACCCTCGCGCCTGCTGACCACGGCCGAGGTGGCCAAGGTGCGCGGCGCCGCCGACGCCGTGGCGCTGCGCCTGCGCCACCACAACGCCAAGCTGCACGCCGCCCGCATGCCGCAGGGCGACATCGCCCGCGCCGCCTTCGAGGCGCTGGAGCAGGCGCGCTGCGAGGCGATCGGCGCCACCCAGATGGCCGGCGTTGCCGGCAACCTGGCCGCGGCGCTGGACGACCGCTACAAGCGCCAGGGGCTGGACCGCGTCACCGAGCGCGAGCAGGTGCCGCTGGCCGAGGCGGTGCGGCTGATCGCGCGCGAGGCGATGACCGGCGAGAAGCCGCCGCCGAACGCCCGCCACGCCGCCGAGCTGTGGAAGTCCTGGCTGGAAAGCCGCATCGGCCGGTCGCTGAGCGAGCTGGCCGACGCGATGGAGGACCAGGAGGCCTATGCCCGCCGTGCCAAGCATCTCTTGTCCGAACTCGACATCGAGATCGGCCAGGAAGACGAGATGCAGGAGGACGAGGACGGCGAGGACGACGAGAAGTCGCAGGGCGAGCAGCCCGAGGAAGAGGGCCGCGAGGGCGAGCAGGTCAGCGCCACCGCCGAGGACAGCGACAGCGACCCCGAGAGCGGCGACGAGACCGATGCCGAGGGCGCCGAGCAGCAGGACGCGTCCGACGACGCCGACGAATTCGCCACCGAGGACACCGACGCGCCGGGCCAGCCCTGGCGCGACGACCAGACCGGGCCGTTCGACCCGACCGGGCTGCACTACAAGGCCTTCACCACCCAGTTCGACGAGCTGGTGGCGGCCGAGGATCTGTGCGACGCCGACGAGCTGTCGCGGCTGCGCCTGATGCTGGACCAGCAGCTGCAGCACCTGCAGGGCGTGATCTCCAAGCTGGCCAACCGGCTGCAGCGCAAGCTGATGGCGAAGCAGACCCGGTCCTGGGATTTCGACCTGGAGGAAGGCATCCTGGATGCCGCCCGGCTGGCGCGCGTGGTGATCAACCCGCTGACGCCGCTGTCCTTCAAGATGGAGCAGGACACCGATTTCCGCGACACGGTGGTGACCCTGCTGATCGACAATTCCGGGTCGATGCGCGGCCGGCCGATCACCATCGCCGCGATCGCCGCCGATATCCTGGCGCGGACGCTGGAGCGCTGCGGCGTGAAGGTCGAGATCCTCGGCTTCACCACCCGCGCCTGGAAGGGCGGCATGGCGCGCGAGCGCTGGATCCAGCAGAGCAAGCCGCAGAATCCGGGCCGGCTGAACGATTTGCGCCACATCATCTACAAATCCGCCGACGCCCCCTGGCGCCGGGCCCGCAAGAATCTGGGCCTGATGCTGCGCGAGGGCGTGCTGAAGGAGAACATCGACGGCGAGGCGCTGCTGTGGGCCCACAACCGCGTGGCCGCGCGGTCGGAGCAGCGGCGGATCCTGATGGTGATCTCCGACGGTGCACCGGTCGATGACTCGACCCTGTCGGTCAACCCCGGCAACTATCTCGAGCGGCACCTGAAGCAGGTGATCGAATACATCGAGCGCTGGTCGCCGGTGGAGCTGGTGGCGATCGGCATCGGCCATGACGTCACCCGCTACTACCGCCGCGCCGTCACCATCGTCGACGCCGAGCAGTTGGGCGGCACCATGATCGACAAGCTGGCCGAGCTATTCGACGAGGAGCCGAAGAAGGGCCCGACCGCGATGCGCCGGGCAGGCTAGGAGACTGTTCGGAAACGCTACTGGTGCGGCCGTCTGACGGCGGTTTCTGCGCTTCCGGTGCTCACGGACGACCATGTCCGCTGCGCGCCGGCTCTCGAAACCACCGCCAGCCGGCTCACACCAGCGCGTTTCCAAACGATCTCTGAGTCCCGGCCCACAGCGATCCCATCCGGATCGGAGTCACCCGGAGTCCGGTCATGGCCGGGCTGCCGTGTCGCCTGCCCGGCGCCCGCCGCGGGATGTCCATATCCCGCCACAATGATGGCCATCATGGAGAGAGTCCTCGAAGCCAGTGTTTATTGGATCCGGGGAAGGCGGACAGCGATTTTTCTGTGTTATCGTGAGGGACGCGGGAATAGATCGGCCGCCCCGCGGATCATCTATTGAGTAGTCATATTTTCCTTTTCTGGGACGATTTAGAGAGGGAGGTGACGGTGAGCCAGGACCAATTGAAAAATCGGCTGCCGGCACGGGCACGGATCGGACAACAATCTCGGCCTGCGTCCACGCGGGACTGCCGGTGGCGGGCAGGCGGAGGGACGGCAAAGTGACCGGCAACGCGCAGGCCATTCTGCGCACGGTGCAGCAGATCTATGACGCTGCGCTGGAGCCGGACGACTGGCCGCAATGCCTCGACGCCGTCCGCGACCTCGTCGGCGGCACCCACGCCGTGTTCACCACCGCAACCGGGGACAGGGTGGACCTGGCCACCTGCTCGCACATGGATGCGCGCCACAGCGGCCGCTGCGACCAGATTCTGCACAGCGACTTCTGGAGCCAGCAGATGGGCCGGTTCCCGACCGGGACCGTCCTGCCGCAATCCTCGATGATCCCGCTGCCCGACTATGAGCGCACGGATTTCTACCAGAGCCTGATTCGGCCGATCGGCGGCGGTCTGGCCGCCGTCGCGGTGCCCTGGCGCGGGGCCGGCGGCTGGTCCGCCGTCCGCGTCTGCCGCCCGCTGGGGGATCGCGACTTCGACGATGCCGAGCTGCACACACTGCAGACCCTGGTGCCCCACCTGGCCAAGGCCGGCAAGCTGAACCGCCGCCTGTCCCGCGTCGACCCGCGTGCCGCCGGCGCCCTGGCCGCCATCGACGCGCTCGGCGTCGGCTTGATCCTGCTCGATCGCCGGGGGCGGCCGACCTTCCGCAACGAGCGGGCGGAGGCGGTGGTCGCGGCGCGCGACGGGCTGCTGGTCGATGGCTACGGCATCGCCACGGCCCTGCCAGCGCAGACCCGGGCGCTGCACCAGGCCATCGCCGCCGCGATGGCGCTCGGCGGCGGCCCGGACGATATCGATGCCGTCATCCGCGGCGGCAACGACCCGGTGCTGCGCCTGCCGGTGTCGCGCCGGCCGCCCGCGGGCCCGCTGGTGCTGACCGTCGTGCCGTCGCCGGCCGCGGGCTACGGCGTCGGCCGGGAGGATGCGCGCGGCGTGGCGGTGCTGATCTCCGACCCCGACCGGCGCATGCGCATCGACACCGAAGGGCTGGTCAGCAGCTATGGCCTGACCCGGCGCGAGGCCGCCCTGGCCGCACTGATCGCCGATGGCATCGGGCCGGCCGAAGCGGCCGAGGCACTCGGCATCTCCACCGGCACGGCGCGCTATTACCTGAAGCATGTGTTCGAGAAGACCGAGACGCATCGCCAGGCCGACCTGGTCCGCCTGCTGCTGCACAGCTTCGCCACCACGGATATCGCCTCCGGCCGCTGAGCAGCTTGCAGGCAGTCGGGAGACGACGCCCGGCTTGACCGATCAAGCCGGCTCGGCTGTTCTGGCGCGCCCGAGACCCGAGCCTGCCATGTCCGATCTGCTGCTGGAAACCGACCGCCTGATCCTGCGCCCGATCCAGGCGGAGGATTTCGAGGGCTGGGCCGGGATGATGGCCGACGCGGAGAGCGCCCGCTTCCTCGGCGGCGCCCAGCCGCGCGCCGTGGCCTGGCGCGGGTTCATGACCATGGCGGGGGCCTGGGCAATGCAGGGCTTCTCCAATTTCTCGGTGATCGAGAAGGCGACCGGTCACTGGATCGGTAGGCTCGGCCCCTGGCAGCCGGAGGGCTGGCCCAGCACCGAGGTGGGCTGGGGCCTGGTCCGGTCGGCCTGGGGCAAGGGCTATGCCACCGAAGGCTCGACCGCGGCGATCGACTGGGCCTTCGACCATCTCGGCTGGGCGGAGGTGATCCACTGCATCGCACCGGACAACGAGCCATCCAAGCAGGTGGCGCGCCGGCTGGGATCGGCCCTGCGTGGCCCCGGCCGGCTGCCCGCCCCGCATGACACCAGGGACTACGAGATCTGGGGCCAGACCCGCGAGCATTGGCGCGGCCGCAGCGCCGGAGGCCAGCCATGACCATCGCCATCCGCCCCGGCCACTCGGCGGTCGACGGCATGGGCAAGCCGTTCCCGCTGATCCATATGGCATCAGGGGAATAGGGACCAGGACTCTGGACAATATCCGTAGACGAATATACGTCTACGGATATGAAGGTGCACGACCATCCCTCCAGCCCGCTTGCCCTCGCCGTGCTCGCCCTGCTGTTCGAGCGCGACATGCATCCCTATGAGATGGCGGCGACGATGAAGGAGCGCGGCAAGGAGCAAAGCATCAAGCTGCGCTACGGCTCGCTGTACACCGTGATCGCGGCGCTGCAGCGCGACGGGCTGATCCTGGCGCGCGAGACGGTGCGGCAGGGCAAGCGGCCGGAGCGGACGGTGTTCGCGATCACCCCGCCCGGCCAGGAGACGCTGATCCGCTGGATGACGGCGATGCTGAGCCACCCGGCCAAGGAATACCCGCTGTTCGAGGCCGGGCTGTCGTTGCTGCCGGTGCTGCCGCCGGAGGCGGTGGCGCCCCTGCTGGAACAGCGCCTGGTCCGGCTGGACGCGACGATCGCCGTGAGCCGGGCCGAGCTGTCGAAGGCCGCCGGGGCCGGGCTGCCGGCGCTGTTCCTGGTCGAGCACGATTACGAGCTGGCGATGCTGGAGACGGAGCGGCGCTTCGTGGCGGATCTCGCCGCGCGCATCCGCGGCGGCAGCCTGGACGGCCTGGCGTTCTGGCGCGGCTGGCACGCCGAGCGGGAGGCGCGGCCATGAGCTGAACCCGACGGAAGAAACCCGGAGCAGTGCGGCAACACCGCCCCGGGCCATCGCCCTGAACACCCGGCGGAACCCGCCAAGCGCCTTCGGACCGACATCGGAAGGTTAGCGTCTTGGGCTCCGCGAAACCAGCATGCGGAGACCCCATGCCTGCGCACCCCCATGTCCTGATCATCGGCGGCGGCATCGCCGGCCCGGCCCTGGCCCTGTTCCTGAAGAAGGCCGGTATCGCCGCCACCCTGCACGAGGCCTATCCGCATCGCGCCGACATCGGCGGTGGGCTGCAGGTCGCCCCGAACGGCATGGCCGTGCTGGAACAGCTGGGCCTGGCGGACGCCCTGGCCACGGCCGGGACGACCAGCACCCCCCTGACCATCCGCGACCGGCATGGCGACGCTTTCGCCCCTCTGCCGGTCGGGT
>NZ_JBYRFX010001077.1:0-4191 GCF_057815775.1 Inquilinus sp. | reverse complement strand
AAACCACCGTCTGCGCCACCATCGGGGAGCCGCTCGCGGGTGCCGTCATCCCGTCGATCGGCCGGCCGATCCGCAACAGCCGGGTCTATGTCCTCGACGACGCCCTGCGCCCGGTGCCGGTCTGGGTGCCCGGCGAACTCTATGTCGCCGGGGCAGGACTGGCGCGCGGCTATCTCAACCGCCCCGGCCTGACCGCCGAGCGCTTCGTCGCCTGTCCCTTCGGGTCGCCGGGCCAGCGCATGTACCGCACCGGCGATCTCGCCAGGTGGCGGCCCGACGGCGCCCTCGACTTCCTCGGGCGTACCGACCATCAGGTCAAGATCCGTGGCTTCCGCATCGAACCCGCCGAGATCGAAATCGCCCTGGCCCGCTTGCCCGGCGTCGCACAGGCGACTGTCATCGCGCGTGAAGATCAGGCCGGCCTCCAGCAGCTTGTCGGCTATGCCGTGCCGGAGGCCACGGCCAGTCTCGATCCCGCTGGACTGCGCCAGGCCCTGGCCGGGACCCTGCCCGACCACATGGTCCCGGCCGCCGTGGTCCTGCTCGATCGCCTGCCGCTGACACCCAACGGCAAGCTCGACCGCAAAGCCCTTCCGGCCCCCGACTTCACGGCTGGACCGGGACGTGCGCCCCGCACACCGCAGGAAGAGATCCTCGCCACCCTCTTCGCCGAGACCCTCGGCCTCGACACACTCTCCATCGACGACAGCTTCTTCGATCTCGGCGGACACTCCATCCTCGCCACACGCCTCGTCAGCCGCATCCGATCCGCCCTCGGCGCCGAACTCCCGATCCGCGCCCTGTTCGAAGCCCCTTCCGTCGCCAGACTGGCCGAGACGCTGAACGCCGGCGTCCAGCCTGATATGCTCGACGTGCTTCTGCCGCTGCGGCCCCGCGGCACCGGGCCAGCCTTGTTCTGCATCCACCCTGTCGGTGGCGTGAGCTGGTCCTACATCACCCTGGCCCAGTCGTTGGGGCCGGAGATTCCCCTGTACGGTCTGCAGGCCCGCGGGCTGACCGGCACCGACCCGCTGGCCGAGGACATCGACGCGATGGCCGCGGACTATCTCCACCAGATCCGGACCGTGCAGCCGGACGGGCCATACCATCTTCTCGGCTGGTCCTTCGGCGCCGTCGTGGCGCATGCCATCGCCACCCGGATGCAGGAGGCGGGCGACGAAGTCGCCCTTCTCGTCAGCCTCGACGGAGCACCACCCCTGCATGTGGAACCCGAACCGCAGCAGACGGAACAAGAGCGCCTGGCGCAGTGGCTTTCGGCGATCGGCTATGACGGGCCGGCGCCGGACAGCGAAGGCTGGGACGATGTCCTGCAGCGGCTCGCCGAGGCGGAGCATCCCTTCGCCCCGCTCGGGCAGGCCGGCGTCGAGGCCCTGTTCCGCGTCTTCCACCACAATGTCCGGCTGCTGCGGGCCTATCGGCCGAAGGCCCGATTCCAAGGGGACCTGCTCTATTTCGCTTCTGCCGAAAATCGCGATCCGGCCTCGCCCAAAGCCCGCGCGTGGGATCCGCACATCTCCCGCGGCGTCATCCGGCACGAGCTCGACTGCGCCCACGCCGCCATGACCCAGCCGGCGCCGATGTCGGAGGTCGGCCGGATCATCACCGGCCGGTTCCAGGTCTTCCCCCGGCCCAACCCAAAGCCGACAAAGTAGCCATGCCCCCGCTTCGGCAGGCTTCCCCCAAGGATGCGGACGGCCCAGCGCAGCGCCGGTCCCGGCTTATCGAAGGGCCGATCCACCGCGCCCTGGTCGGGCTCGGCCTGCCCCTCATCGCCGGGAACGTCCTGCAATACGGCTATCAGCTGACCGATGCCTTCTGGCTCGGCCGGCTGGGTGCCGCGGCGGGCGCCGCGGTCTCGGCCAGCTTTCCCTGGATATTCCTGGTGTTCGCGCTCGGGGCCGGCCTCGCCATCGCCGGGGCCACGCTCTGCGCCCAATACACCGGGGCCGGGCAGCGGGACAGGGTCGACCACGTCGCGGCGCAGTCCCTGAGCGCGGTGGCGCTGGTCGCGGTGCCGCTCGGCCTGCTCGGCTGCATCGCCGCACCGCTCTGCCTGTCGCTGCTCGACCTGGCGCCGGATGTCCGCAGCGGCGCCGTCGGCTTCCTCCGGGTCTCCTTCATCGGCATCGTCTTCGTCTTCCTCTATGCCGTGTTCCAGGCGCTGATGGCCAGTGTCGGCCAAGCCAGGATCTCGCTGCGCATCATCGCCTGCGCCGTGGCGCTGAACTTCGCCATCGACCCGCTGTTCATCTTCGGCTGGGGACCGCTACCGGGGCTGGGCGTGGCGGGCGCCGCCCTGGCGACGCTGGTGACCCAGGCGATGGCGGCGGCCCTCGGCATCGCGATCCTGGCGCGGGGGCGTCACGGCATCACGCTGCGATGGCGGAGCCTGGTGCCCGATGCGCCCTACATCAGGCGGGCCATCCGCCTGGGATTTCCCGGATCGCTGGAACTGGCGGCGCACGGCCTGGCCTTGATGGCGATGTCCGTCATGGTCACGCGCTTCGGCACCGTCGCCACCGCGGCCTATGGGGTCGGCCTGATCGTGCTGCAGATCATGACGATCCCGGCCATGGGGCTGGCCACGGCGGCGGCGACGCTGGTCGGCCAGGCCATCGGCGCCGGCCGGACCGACCGCGCAGCCCGGGTGATGACCCTGAGCGCGATCTGCGGCTTCGCCATCCTGAGTCTGGGCGGGGTCCTGGCCTATGGCCTGGCGCCATGGATCATCGCGTTCTTCGTCCCCGGCAACGCCGCGGTCATCGCCGAAGGCAGTGGCTTCATCCGCATCATGTGCCTGACCTGGGGCGGCATCGGCATCCAGCTCGCGATCGCGTCGAGCTTTCGTGCCTCGGGCAACATGCTGGCGGCAATGACCCTGGTGCTGGTCTCGCAATGGCTGCTCCAGCTGCCGCTGGCCTATGTCCTGTCGACGGCCACCGCCCTGCAGGCCCAGGGCCTGTGGTGGTCGTTCCCGGTGGCCAACATCACCGTGGCCGCCCTGGCCATCCATTGGTTCAGCCGCGGCGGCTGGAAGGCCGTCCGGCTGACGGCGCCCGCACAACCGACCATCCCTGTCCCCTCAACCGGAGAAGCGTGACGTGATCAACCCGTTCGAAGCCCCCGATGCCCAGTACCTGGTGCTGCGGAACGACGAGCTGCAGTACTCGCTGTGGCCGAGCACATCAGCGGTTCCCGCCGGATGGGACATCTGCCACGGCCCCGATGCCAGGGTGGCCTGCATCGAGCATATCGAGACGCATTGGACAGATATGCGCCCGCGCAGCCTTGTGACGGCCATGGAGAAGGATGCCGCCGACTAGGCCCTTCCTTCTCGACAGCCCGGAGCGGTGCCATGGGTGAGGCTCCGGGCCGTGCGGCATTCGCGCACGTTTGCCCCCGAGGGACTGAAGGGTATCGTCCGCGGTGATGTCGAGATTCCTGCGCCAGATCCTGCTCCTGCTCGTCGCATTCGCCCTGGTAGGCGGGATGACGAACGATCTTGCGCAGGCGGCGCCGGATTGCGCCGCCATGGAGACGGCCATGCCGTGCGACATGGCGATGTCGGCCTCGGGTGATACGAAGCCGATGCACCCCGATAAGAGTGCCGTCCCCGACTGCATGAAGCAGATCGGATGCACCGCCGTCAGCGTCCTGCCGGTGCGGCTGCAGGCCCAGCAGGTGATCGAGCGTCACGGCCCGATCGACTACTGGATGTCGATGACCGAACTGGCCGGCCTGGACCGCCAGCCCGAACCCCTTCCGCCCCGAACCATCTGAATCGGCCCGCGCACGCTCGTCGTGCGCCTCGTTCCAATTCGGATTGTTCCTTGCCGGCCATGCGGTCGCCGCTGGCCGGCCACGAAGGGTTCCCTCATGCGTTTCAATCGTGTTCTGGCGGGCGCCATTGCGCTCGCCTGCGCCGCTGCGCCCTCGTTTGTCTCCGCCCAGGCGGCTGAAGCGGATTACCGCTTCGAGCTGGTCGGGACGCCGCAGAAGGACATCGTCCAGGTCCGGCTGGTGCACGCCGCCGACAGCACGCCGGTGCCCGACGCCGTGATCTTCGAGACCACCGCCGACATGGGGCCGTCGGGCATGGCCGCCATGGCCGTGCCGGTGAAGGCGCTGCCGCCGAAGGATGGCGTCTACAGCTTCGAGATCGACCCGGCG
>NZ_JBYRFX010001076.1:0-6473 GCF_057815775.1 Inquilinus sp. | reverse complement strand
CTTCTTCCGGTACATCGCCAGCATCCGGCGCGTCACCAGGAACCCGCCGAAGATGTTCACCGAGGCCAGCAGCACCGCCAGCGCCCCCAGCAGGCTCGACGCCCCGATCACCGCCGGACCCGCCGCGATCAGCGCCCCCACCACGATCACCGACGAGATCGCGTTGGTCACGCTCATCAAGGGCGAGTGCAGCGCCGGCGTCACCCGCCACACCACGTAGTAGCCGACGAAGCACGCCAGCGCGAACACCGTCAGCCCCGTCAGGAAGAACCCCTGCCCCTCCACCGGCACCGTTGCTGCCGCCGCCTGGGCCTGCGCCGCCAGGGCCTGTGCCTGGTCCGCCAGCACCCGCGCCGCCGTCGCCAGCCCTTCCGCGCCTTGCGCGATCCCGTCCGCCGCCATGATCCCCGCCTCTCCCTACGCCGCCTGTTCGGCCGTGCCGCCGAAGCCCGGATGCACCACCCGGCCCCCCGACGTCAGCCGCGTCGCCGACACGATCGCATCCGTCCCGTCCACCTTCAGCCCCTTGGTCTCCTTGTCGACCAGGGGGGTCAGGAACGCCACCAGGTTCCGGGCATACAGCGCCGATGCATCCGTCGCGATCCGCCCCGGCACGTTGCGGTGCCCGACGATGGTCACGCCGCCGTCTTCCACCACCTCGCCCGGCCGCGTCAGGGCGCAGTTGCCGCCCCGCTCCGCCGCCAGGTCGACGATCACCGAGCCCGGCTTCATCGACCGCACCATCGCCTCGTCCATCAGCACCGGCGCCTTGCGGCCCGGGATCAAGGCCGTGCAGATCACGATGTCCTGCTTCTTCACCGTCTCCGCGATCAGCGCCGCCTGCTTCGCCCGGTATTCCGCCGACATCTCCTTGGCGTAGCCGCCCGACGTCTCCGCCGCCTTGAACTCCTCGTCCTCCACCGCCACGAAGCTGGCGCCGAGCGACTGCACCTGTTCCTTCGCCGCCGGACGCACATCGGTCGCCGACACCACAGCCCCCAGCCGCCGCGCCGTCGCGATCGCCTGCAGACCGGCCACGCCCGCGCCCATCACCAGCACCCGCGCCGGCGGCACCGTGCCCGCCGCCGTCATCATCATCGGGAACGCCCGCCCGAACACCGACGCCGCTTCCAGCACCGACCGGTAGCCGGCCAGGTTCGCCTGGCTCGACAGCACGTCCATCGACTGTGCCCGCGTGATCCGCGGCACCAGCTCCAGGGCAAAGCTCTCGATGCCAGCCGAGGCGTAGGCCGCCAGGCTCTCCGCATCGTCATAGGGCTCCAGGATGCCGATCAGCGTCGCACCGCGCGGGATCAGCGACAGCTCGTCCAACTCGCCCTCCCCCGCCCGCAGTGGACGGCGCACCTTCAGCACCACATCGGCGCCGGCCAGGGCCGCGGCTGCATCCGCCGCGACCTCCGCCCCCGCCGACCGGTAGGCATCGTCCGTCACCGCGCTGCCCAGACCCGCGCCCGTCTCCACCACCACCATGGCACCCAGCCCGATCAGCTTCTTCACGCTGTCCACCGTCGCCGCCACACGGCGCTCGCCCTCTCGGCGCTCACGCAATACCGCTATCCGCATGGATCGTTCCCCTTTCGGCATTTCGACGACCGATCCGCAAGTTTTGCGCTGCGGCGACGCAATGACCGACCATGCTACAGCCGAGCGGTCGCTGGCAACGATCCTTCCATCTGAAACAGCGGAACCCGGATGGGGGGTCGAGCCTTGATTCAGCAATGCCGTTCCGGCCCGACCGATCGGGCCGGGTTGCGGCCCGGACCAAAACGCTTTCGGGGGATCACCCGTGTCGACTTTCCTGCGCACCCTTGGCCTGACCGCGGCCGCCGTCGCCGCCATCGCCTGCGTCCCGCAGGGCGGCGGCTACCCCGCCTACGCCGACAGCAATCGTTACGACGATGGCGGCTACACCCGGATCGACAACCGCGACAACGACGGCAGCAACAGCTGCCGCCGCGCCTATAACGGGATCTGCGACGAGGGCCGCTACGGCGGCACCAACAGATGCAACGACGGCACCGACACCGCCGATTGCCGCGGCTATGCCAGTCGCGACCGCGACCACGGCCCGAACAGCTGCCGCCGTGCTTATAACGGCGTCTGCGACGAAGGCCGCTACGGCGGCACCAACAAATGCACCGACGGCACCGACACCGCCGATTGCACCGGTGGCCGTGGCCGGGGCCGGCGCAACAACAATGGCTGGCCGTTCGACTGAACCGGCATCTTTCCGCCATGCTTGACGGCAGATGGCCGCGGCTTCGCCATGATCGCCCTTCATGGTCGGCCCCTGCGACCGACCATGAAGGGGTTCTGCATGACACCGATCCGACTTGCCCTGCCCGCGGCTGCCGCGGCGATCGCGATGCTGGCCGTTCCGGCCTTCGCCGCCGATTCGCTGGCGCTGAAGCGGGTGCTGCTGTCGACCGGCGGCGTCGGCTATTTCGAATACGAGGCCAAGGTCACCGGCGACGAGACGCTGGATCTCGCCGTGCCGCTGGACCAGGTCGACGACGTGATGAAGAGCATTGTCGTCTATGACGACAAGGGCGGAGTGGGCGAGATCAGCCTGCCCGGCCGCGAGCCGCTGGCCGCCGCCTTCCGCGAGATGCCGTTCGGGCCGGAGGCGCTGTCCTCCCCCGCCGACCTGCTGAACGCGTTGCGCGGCGCCGAGGTCAAGGTCGACGGCGCCCGCGCCGTGTCCGGCCGCATTCTGTCGGTGGTGCCGGAGACGTCGACGGCCAAGGACGGTGCCCAGATCACCCGCCACCGGGTCAGCCTGATGACCGAGGGCGGCGTGCGTCAGTTCATCCTGGAAGAAGCCGACGGGCTGCAATTCGCCGATCCGGCGCTGCAGGCCAAGTTGGACACGGCGCTGGCCGCCCTGGCCCGCGACTCCGCCAAGGACCGGCGCAGCTTCGCCATCCGCTCGACCGGCACCGGCGAACGCACCCTGCGCGTCGGCTACGTCGTCGGCGCGCCCTTGTGGAAGACCAGCTACCGCCTGACCCTGTCCGCCGACCCGAAGGCGGAGAAGGCCGACCTGCAGGGCTGGGCGGTGCTGGAGAACATGAGCGGCGCCGATTGGGACGGGGTCGACCTGACCGTCGTCTCCGGCAACCCCGTCACCTTCCGCCAAGCGCTGTACCAGAGCTATTATGTCGACCGGCCGGACGTGCCGGTCGAGGTGCTGGGCCGGGTGCTGCCGCCGGTCGATGAGCGCGCCCGCGACCTGGATGGCATCGGTGGGGGCTTTGCTGCGACCGGCACGGCCGAGCCGGCACCGCCGCCCGCACCGATGGCGATGATGGCGAGAGCCGCCCCGGCGGCCGAAGCCGTCATGAACGACATGGTGAGCGCGCCCAAGCAATACGCCCAGATCACCGCCGCCGATTCGGGCGAGACCGCGACCCAGGTCAGCTTCCACCTGCCGGAGCCGGTGACCGTCGCCGCCGGCCATTCGCTGCTGGTGCCGATCGTCAACCGCGCGATCCCGGCCGCCCAGGTCGACCTGTACCTGCCGGACACCGAGCCGACCCACCCGCTGGCCGCGGTCGACCTGAAGAACGACGGCGAGACCGGCCTGCCGCCCGGCGTGCTGACCCTGTATGAGCGCGATGCCAAGGGCATCGTGTCCTATGTCGGCGACGCCCGGCTGGGTGCGCTGCCGACCGGCGAGAACCGGCTGGTCAGCTTCGCCGTCGACCAGAAGGTGACGGTCGACCGCGACGAGAAGAGCGACGACACGCTATCCCGCGCCCGCATCGTCGACGGCGTGCTGGAGATCACCACCACCCAGCGCAGCAGCGTGAGCTATGCCGTCACCGGCGCCGCCGGCGAGGACCGCACGGTGTTGCTGCAGACCCCGCGTGAAGACGGCGCGACCCTGACCCAGCCGGACAAGAGCAAGGTCGAGATCGTCGGCGACCAGTATCGCATTCGCCGCGCCGTGGCCGCCGGCAAGACCGAGACGGTGACGGTGGTGCAGGAGCAGCCGGTGTCACAGACCATCGAGCTGACCACGGATGCCGGCGACGACATCGCCACCTGGGTCGACGACACCACGGTGCCGGAGAAGGTGCGCAAGGCACTGTCCGGCCTGGCCGAGCAGTTGGCCGCAATCACCGACCACCAGACCGACGTGACGCAGCTGGAGCAGCGCCAGACCGAGATCGGCCAGGAGCAGGCCCGGCTGCGCGAGAATCTGGGCGCCGTGCCGAAGGACAGCGACCTGTTCCAGCGCTATCTCGGCAAGCTGAACGACAGCGAGTCGGAGCTGGAGAAGACCGGCATCGACTTGGCCAAGGCGCGCAAGGCAGTCGCCGATGCCCAGGCGGCCTTCCGCCAGTCCGTGCGCAAGCTGAATGTGACCTGACCTGAACCGACCCCGCTCCCTCCTGACACCACGTTGTCAGGAGGGAGCTCGTATTCTCCTGCCATCGACATCGCCGAGATGTTGCCGATGGAGAGACGCGGTGGCCTTCGTAATCGAACTGGTGATGTTCCGGGCCAAGCCCGGCATTGCCGTGGAAACCGTGGTCGAGGCGGCGGAGGGCACCCGGCAGGCGGTGGCCGGGTTGGACGGCTATGCCGACCGCAACTTCGGCCCGACCGCCGACGGCGAATTCGTCGATGTCATCCGCTGGCGCGACCGGGCCTGCGCCGAAGCCGCCGCCGCGGTCGCCCCCCAGCTGGCCGGCTTCGATCGCTTCCGGGACGTGATCGACACGCCGAGCGTCCAGGTCTATCACTTGGACGGCCATTCCCCCGGCCCTGCACGGCCACCCCTGCGGCAGACACTGCACCGATGCGTCGCGCCGACCGACTGATCCAGATCATGCTGCTGATGCGCGGCCGTGCCCTGGTCACGGCCCTGCAGCTGGCCGAGGCGCTGGAGGTGTCGGAGCGCACGATCTATCGCGACATGGCGGACCTGCTGGCCAGCGGCACGCCGATCGACGGCGAGGCGGGCGTCGGCTACCGGCTGCGCCGCGGCTTCACCCCACCCCCTGTGCAGTTCACCGCCGAGGAGCTGCTGGCGCTGAGCCTGGGCGCCCGCATGGTCGGGGCCTGGACCGACCCGGCCCTGGCCCGCGCCGCCGCATCGGCCGCCCGCAAGATCTCCGGCGTGCTGCCGGAGGCCAGCGCCGCCTCGCTCGACGAGGCGCCGATGCATGCGCCGAGCCAACGGCCCTATCCCGTGGAATTGCTGGAACCGTTCCGCACCGCGATCGCCGGGCGCTGGAAGATGCGGCTGCATTACAGCGCGCCCGACGCGACCAGCGAGCGGGTCATCCATCCGCTGGGCCTGTTTTTCTGGGGCAACCGCTGGACCGCCACGGGCTGGTGCGAGCTGCGCCAGGATTTCCGCAGCTTCCGCCTGGACCGGATCGAGACGATGGCGCTGCTGGAGGAGCGGTTCCAGCCGGTCACCGGCCGCACGCTGGCGGATTATCTCAGCCGGATGCGGGAGGAAATGGCCGCGGCGGAACCGAAGCTGCGGAGCCCCCGTTCCGGAGCTTAGAGGCCGCCGGACCGTGGCGGCGCCAACCATCGGAGGCTCCGGCGTGAGATACATCCTGCTCTGGCTGCTCGGGATCCCGATTCCCCTCCTGATCGTGATCTGGCTGCTGTTCCACTGAGCCAGCGCGTCAGAGTACGAAGTCGCCAGCCCCCAGGGCTGTCACGGAGTGCACGGTGATGGCCATGTCGGCCACCCGGTCGCCGTCGAGGTCGGCCAGCACCGTGTAGATCCCACCGCTGCCCTGTACGATCACCTCGTGACCGGTGCCGGTGAAGGCGCCGCCGACGGTGAAGGTGAAGGCGGTGTTGCCGTTGGCGGCATTGCCGTCGGCATCGATCGCCCACAGGTTGATGCGGTCGTGCTGGGCCGATGAAAAGTCGGTGATGGTGTCGCGGCCCACCGCGGCAACCGTGCTGTCAGTCGTGCTCTCGTACTGGAAGGTATCCGCGCCGGCGCCGCCGGTCAGCGTGTCCGCGCCGGTGCTCCCCACCAGGGCGTTCGAGACGCCACTGCCGATCAAGGTGTCGGCCTGGGACGAACCGTACAGGTTCGCGATGCCGCTCAGCGTGTCGCCCTCGGCATCGCCGCCATGGCCCATACCGGCCGCGAGATCGACCGTCACGCCCGCACTGCTGGTGTGGTAGTAGGCCCAGTCCAGTGCCGTGCCCTCGAGCATGTCCGCACCGGCGCCACCGACCAGATGATCGACCGCATCGTCCCTGTCGATCAGCCGATCCGCCCCGGCCCCGCCATACAGAGTATCCGCACCGGCCAGGCCGGAGAGCTGGTTGTCGCCACCGTCGCCGATCAGCCGGTCATCCAGGCTCGATCCGTCCAGATTCTCGACCCCGACCAGCGTGTCGCCTTCGGCGTCCCCGCCCCGCCCGGTGCCAAGGCCGAGATCGACCGTGACCCCGGCGCCGCTGGC
>NZ_JBYRFX010001075.1:0-7991 GCF_057815775.1 Inquilinus sp. | reverse complement strand
CGGGCGATCGAATACCGCCACAGTCCCGACCCGGTGGATGTCGACCAGCAGATCGTGCCGCTGCTGACGCCCGAGGCCGCGCCTTCCCCCGAACCCCCGGCCCCCGAACCCAATGCAGCCGAACCGAGTGAGGTCCTGTCGTGAAGATCAGCGAGATGAACTGGAACCAGGTCGAGGCCTATCTCCAGCATGACGACCGCGCCGTGCTGCCGCTGGGCAGCACCGAGCAGCATGCAGGCCTGAGCCTGTCGGTCGACAGCATCCTGAGCGAGCGGGTGGCGGTCGAGGCGGCGGAGCCGCTCGGCGTGCCGGTGTTCCCGGCCTTGCCTTATGGCATCACCCCGTATTTCCTGGCCTATCCCGGCACGGTCAGCCTGCGGGTCGAGACCTATGCCCGGCTGGTGCGCGACGTGCTGGACAGCCTGTACCGCACCGGCTTCCGCCGCATCCTGCTGGTCAACGGCCATGGCGGCAACCAGCCAGCGCATTCGGTCGCGATCGAGTGGATGACCGAACATGCCGATGCAGCGGTGAAGTACCATGCCTGGTGGAACGCGCCGCAGACCTGGGCCAAGGTGCAGGAGATCGACACCGAGGCCTCGCACGCCTCCTGGATGGAGAACTTCCCCTGGACCCGGCTGCCGGGGGTCGAGCAGCCGACCCAGCGCAAGCCGATGATCGACTTCGCCCGGATGCGGCTGATGGCGCCCGAGGCGCTGAAGGCCTATCTCGGCGACGGCAATTTCGGCGGCCATTACGAGCGGTCGGACGCGGAGATGCTGGCGCTGTGGTCGGTGGCGGTGACCGAGACCCGCGCCCTGCTGGAAGGACCCTGGGCATGACCGCCGCGACCCCGATCCTGATCTGGGGCGCCGGCGCCATCGGCGGCTCGATCGGCGCGGCGCTGATCCGGCGCGGCACCGACATCCTGTTCGTCGACCAGGCCGCCGACCATGTCGCCGCGATCAATGCCCATGGCCTGCGCATCACCGGCCCGCTCGACGAATACACGGTGCCGGCCCGCGCGGTGACGCCGGATGCGGTGACGGGGCAGTTCGACCAGATCTTCCTGTGCGTCAAGGCGCACCACACCGCCGCGGCGATGGAGGCCGTGGCCCCGCATCTGGCGGGGTGCGGCAACGTCGTGTCGATGCAGAACGGGCTGAACGAGCGGGTGATCGCCGCCCGCATCGGCAAGGCCCGCACGATCGGCAGCTTCGTCAATTTCGGCGCCGACTACCTCGAGCCGGGCGTGATCCTGCATGGTGGCCGCGGCGCCGTCGTGGTCGGTGAGCTGGATGGGGAGCGGACGCCGCGGATCGAAAGGTTGCACAGCCTGCTGCTGGGCTTCGAGCCCAACGCCGTGCTCAGCGACAACATCTGGGGCTATCTCTGGAGCAAGCTGATCTATGGCGCGCTGCTGTTCGGCACGGCGGTGACGCCGGAGTCGATCGCCGATGTGCTGGCGTCGCCGCGATACCGCCCGGTGCTGACCCGGCTGGCGCAGGAGGTCGGCACGGTCGCCGCCGCCGAGAACATCCGGCTGGAGCCGTTCGACGGCTTCGATCCCGCCGCCTTCCGCCCCGGCGCCTCGGCCGAGGCGATCACCAAGTCGTTCGACGACATGGTGGCGCACAACCGCAAATCGGCGAAAAGCCATTCCGGCATCTGGCGCGACCTGGCCGTGCGGCATCGCCCGACCGAGGTCGACGCCCAGCTGGGCCCGGTCGCCGAGGTCGGGGCGCAGCACGGCGTGCCGACCCCGATCACCAGCCGGCTGATCGGCCTGATCCACGACATCGAGGCCGGGCGGCGCGAGATGGCGCTGTCCTTGCTGGACGAGCTGGAAACGGCGACCGCCTAACGCGGTCCGTAGGTTGGGTTCGCCCCGGCGACCCCAACATGGTCCACCAGTTGCAAATCCCACTTTATTGTCATTGCCGGGCTTGACCCGGCAATCCAGAGAATATCGACAGTCTCTGGATGCCCGGATCAAGTCCGGGCATGACATTGGTGGAGAAGATCGACAAATCCTGCAACGAGACAGTTGAGACAGGAGGCTCCTGATGAACCAGGATTTCACCGGGCGGACGGTGATCGTGACCGGCGCCGCGCATGGCTTCGGCCGGGCGATCGCCGCCGCCTTTGCCAAACAGGGCGCGCGGGTCTGGGCCTGCGACCGGCAGGCCGACGGGCTGGCGGAGACGGCACCGCTGCTCGGAGCGGGTGGGGCGGTGCGCACCATCGACATCACCGACCGTGCGGCGGTGCAGGCACTGGTGGCGGAGGCCGAGGCGGCCTCGGCCGATGGCGCGGTCGATGTGCTGGTCAACAATGCAGGCGGCGTGCTGGGCCAGGTCGGCCGGCCGATCGAGGAGATCGATGCCGCGTCCTGGCAGTCGATCTTCGACGTCAACCTGTCCGGCGCGTTCTGGTGCGCCCAGGCGGTGGCGGCCGGCATGAAGCGCCGCGGCGGCGGCCGCATCGTCAACATCTCCAGCGGCGCCGGCCTCGGCGTCAGCCTGACCGGGATCCAGGCCTATGCCAGCGCCAAGGCCGGGCAGATTGGCCTGACCCGCCAGCTGGCGCATGAGCTGGGGGCCTGGGGCATCACCGTGAACAATGTCGCGCCCGGATTCGTCCGCTCCAACCCGACGACGGAGCGGCAGTGGGACGCGATGGGCGAGGCGGGCCAGGCGCGGCTGCTCCAGGCGATCGCGCTGCATCGGCTCGGAACGGTCGACGACATCGCCGCTGCCGTGCTGTTCTTCGCCTCGGATGCCGCCGGCTGGATCTCCGGCCAGGTGCTGAGCGTGGACGGAGGAAAATGAGCACGGTCGAAACCCTGCTGCTGGATCGGTTCGAGCGGTCCGTCGAGGAACTGAAGCAGTATTGCGCGATCCCGAGCGTCAGCACCGATCCCGCCTACAAGGCAGAGGTGGAGCGTGCCGCACGCTTCGTCGCCGACCGCATGAGCAAGGCGGGGCTGGAGCGGGTCGAGATCCTGCCGACCGAGGGCCATCCGGCCGTGGTGGCGGAATGGTGCCGCGCCCCCGGCGCTCCGACCGTGCTGGTCTATGGCCACTACGACGTGCAGCCGCCCGACCCGGTCGAGCTGTGGACCTCGCCGCCCTTCGAGCCGACGATTCGCGACGGCCGGCTCTACGCCCGCGGCGTCTCGGACGACAAGGGCCCGTCGCTGATCCCGCTGCTGGTGGCCGAGGCCTTCCTGGAAAGCCAGGGCCAGTTGCCGGTGAACCTGAAATTCCTGTTCGAGGGTGAGGAGGAGTGCGGCAGCGCCCATCTCGAGGCGCTGGTCGCGGCCGAGGCCAAGCGCCTGGCCGCCGATGTCGTGCTGTCGGCCGATGGCGCGATGTGGCGGCCGGACCTGCCGACCGTCACCGTCGCCAGCCGCGGCATGCTGGCGCTGGAGCTGGAGTTGCACGGCGCCGGCAAGGACCTGCATTCCGGCCGGCACGGTGGCAGCGCGCCCAACCCGCTGCCCGCCTTGGCCCGGCTGCTGGCGACGCTGCATGCCGATGACGGCGGCGTCGCGGTCGAGGGCTTCCATGACGGCATCACCCCGCCGGACCCGAAGCTGATCGACGCGATCCGTGCCTCCGGCTTCGACCCGCAGGGCTATTTCGCCGCCATCGGCGCCCAGGCGCCGCAGCCGATGCCGACAGTGGAAGAGCTGCTGGTGCGGCAATGGCTGCAGCCGACGCTGGAGCTGAACGGCATCACCGGCGGCTATGACGGCGCCGGCACCAAGACGGTGATCCCGGCCAAGGCCGGCGCCAAGATCACCTGCCGCCTGGTGGCCGGGCAGGAGCCGGACCGGGTCTTTGCCGCGATCGAGGCCCATCTCAAACAGCACGCCCCGGCCGGGTTCGGGCTGGAGATCCGGCGCCAGGGGCCGGGGTCGCAGGCCTTCTCGCTGCCGGCCGACCAGCCGGTGCTGGCGATGACCGAGGCGGTGCTGGGCGAGCTGTACGGCCAGCCGCCGCTGCGGGTGGCGATGGGCGCCACCATCCCGATCGGCGCCATCTTCCGAAAGCACCTGGGCGTCGAGACGGTGTTCTTCAGTTTCTCGACCGCCGATGAGGATTACCACGCCCCGAACGAGTTCTTCCGGCTGGAGCGGTTCCGCGACGGCCTGGTCGGCTGGGCCCGGCTGCTGCCGCGGCTGGCCGGGCAAAGCCCGGGCTAGAGCAGTCCAGCCCCAGGCGAATGATTCCCGGAGGAGAGATCCGGCAGCGTGGCGTCGATCCTCACCGCCGGGCTTTGCGGGCGGCGTAGCGGGCGTCGCGTGCCGCCTTGCGTTCGACCACCTCCACCGCCTCGCGCTCGGCCGCGGCGGCGCTGAGTTCGGCGTCCAGGGCGGTCTGTTCCGCCTTCTGGGCCGCCTGTTCGGCCTTCTGGATGATCAGCGCCTCGGTCCGGCGGGCCAGCTCTTCGGCATCCGTCTTGGCCCGTTCGGCCTGGCGCGCGGTGCGGGCGGCGCTGACGGCCTGCCGTTCGACCTGCCGCGCGATCACGGCCGGATCGTCCGGCCGGCACTTGGCCCGGAACAGCTGCAGCGCGTTCTGGCGGGCATCGGCAGCCGTCTGCAGCCGTTCTTCGAAGGTCTGGACGATCTTGGGCTTCATCAACGACACCTGGCAGGAGGGACGGGGCCGGCGCACCGGCAGGGCCGGGAAACACCCAGTATCCTGATGTGATCGTTGGGTGATTTCGATCTGAAAGCGCTGATCGCGGGATCAAAAAGACGTCTAATTGTACCGAGAATTATTCGATGTGTCAGTAGAATACTTCGTCCATGATTTTGGAGTTCGTCGAAAATATTCTTCGAGGATCGGTTGAGATCCATTTTTTCTTACACTGAATTCGATGGCAGAATTTCGAGAGGCCACGGCCAGGGGAATGGTGATAAATCTGCCGTTTGCGGCCATTCGGGATGGAGCGGGCGGGATGAGCACGTTGCGGGCGAAGCCGGTGGTGATCGCCGATATCTATGTGCCGACGAAGCGGCGCCTGACCCTGGATCCGCAGAAGGTCGCGGCGCTGGCCGAGAGCATCATGGAGGTCGGCCACGACGCCCCGATCCTGGTGCGCTTCGACGGCAAGCGCTTCGTCCTGGTCGAAGGCCTGCACCGGCTGGAGGCCTGCCGGTCGCTCGGCGAAAAGACCATCCAGGCTTACCTGGTGCAGGCTCGCGCGCACTGAGAGGCGCAGTGCGGGCGCAGACGATTGCTGCTCGACCCTTTCCCTATGCTGTCATGCCCGGACTTGATCCGGGCATCCAGAGACTGTCGACATCCTCTGGATTGCCGGGTCAAGCCCGGCAATGACAGGAAGGGGACGCTGTCCGTTCCCTTGAATAGCGATCGGAAATCCGATCGCTCCGCGACTCTCAGTCCGCGAAATCAGGCTCTTCGCGGGCCAGGATGCGCTTGACGCTGTCCAGGTGCAGCCGGGCGCTCTCGGCGTCGCCTTCGCGCATCTGCTCATAGGTGCGGCGTGCCACATCGGGCGGGACCGGCAGCAACGGGCGGCCGGTGCTCAAGGCCTTCACCTGGGCCTCGGCGGCGCGTTCGAGATAGTACAGATCGTCCCAGGCCTCGGCGATGGTCGGCCCGGTCACCATCACGCCGTGGTTCTTCAGGAACACCACATCGGCGTCGCCCATCGCCGCGGCGATGCGGTCGCCCTCCGTCGTGTCCAGGGCCAGGCCGCCATAGGCCTCGTCGACGGCGGTTCGGCCGTAGAATTTCAGTGCGGTCTGCCCGGCCCAGGCCAGCGGCGGCCCTTCCAGCATGCTCAGCGCCGTGGCGTTGGGCATATGGGTGTGGAAGGCGGCGGTCGCGTTCGGCTTGTTCATGTGCAGCCGGGCGTGGATGAAGAAAGCGGTCGCCTCCGGCTCGCCCTCGCCGGCGACGACATGGCCGTCGAGATCGCAGATCAGCAGGCGGGAGGCCGTGATCTCGGCGAAGGCATAGCCATAGGGGTTGACCAGGAACAGGCCGGAATGGCCGGGCACCAGGGCGGAGAAGTGGTTGCAGATGCCCTCGGCCAAGCCCAGCCGGGCGGCCATGCGGAAGCAGGCGGCCAGGTCGATGCGGGCCTGCCGGATCGCCTCGGTGTCCAGTGCCGCGTTCGGCAGCGGCCCCGGGCCGCGCGGGGTGTTCACCGTCATTGCATGCGCCATGATCATCCGTCTCCATCCGGGCCAAGCGCTCTATCGATAGCGGCATCGCCGGCCCCTTGCCAATGGCCGGCGGCGCAGATGCCTTGGAATCGCCGCGGCCGCGGGGTATCACCCGGCGAACGCACCGATTTTTCCGAAGGCCGCCGCCGATGACCCAGACCCCGCCCGACCGCCTGTCGAACAACCCAAACAGCCCGCATTTCGACGAGGCTGCGCTGCGGCGGGGCGTCGGCATCCGCTTCAACGGCGCCGAGCGGCACAATGTCGAGGAATACTGCGTCAGCGAAGGCTGGGTGCGGCTGTCCATGGGCAAGGCGCTGGACCGGCGCGGCAACCCGCTGACCATGAAGATGAACGGCACGGTCGAACCGTATTTCCGCGACGACCAGCCCGAGGGGTAAGGCCCTCAGAGCGGCCTCTCAGACTCTCCACACCCGCAGGCCGCGCATCCGGTCGCCATGGATCAGCACGGCCGACAGGCAGCCGCTGTGGAACGCGCCGGTGTCGACATCGATGCGGTGCGGGTGGTCCAGGTCCAGCCGGTCGACCGGGGTGTGGCCGTGGATCACGGCGACGCCCTCGGGGAAGGGGCTCGTCCAGTCCAGGAACGGCCGGCGGATCCACAGCAGGGTCTGCCGCTCCTGCTGCGCCAGCGGCACCTCCGGGTCGATGCCGGCATGGACGAACAGCAGGTCGCCGATGCGGTGGGTCACCGGGCAGCCGCGCAGCCAGCCCAGGATCTCCGGCCCGATCGCCGACCGCACCTGGGACCGCCAGTCATGGTGCAGCATGTCGGTGACGCCGCATTCGCGCAGCACCTTGTCACCGCCATAGGTCAGCCAGAACTCCAGCCCCTGCTGGTCCGACACGTCGTCCAGCACCGTCAGCATGCGGTCGTCGTGGTTGCCCAGCAGGGTGACGGTCTCCACGCCCGGGATGCCCTCGCGGGCCAGCGCCAGGGACCGGCGATTCTCCGGCCCGCGATCGACCAGGTCGCCGAGATGGACCAGCGTGCAGTCGGTGTCGGCGGGCAGGGCGGCGAATTCCGCCGCGATCAGGTCGTGCAGCGCCGCCAGCAGCCCGGCATGGCCGTGCACGTCACCGATCGCGGCCACGGCCCGGCCCGGCGGCAGCGGCCGGATCGCCGGGCGCCAGGGGTCGCGCCGCGGGTCAAGCTGGGGCGGCAGCCCGTCGAAATCCTCCGGCTTCACGGTGTCGGCTCGCGCTGTCCTGGCATGGTCGCTGATATCCCCAATGCTGTGACCACCATCCTAGGACAAAATCGCCCGGTCGGTGCCTTGATGTGAGGCCGCTGCGGCGTTGCGCCCGGAATCGACCTCGCGGATCAGATCGATGAAGGCGCGCAGCCCGGCCGGCACGTGCCGGCGGCCGGGATAATAGAGGGCCAGGCCGGGGAAGGATGGCGACCAATCCTCCAGCACCCGGACCAGGCGCCCGGCCTGGATGTGGTCCCGCGCCGACCATTCCGCGAGATAGCCGATGCCGGCGCCGGCCAGCGTCGCCTCCAGCATCAGCGTCGATTCGTCGAGGATGACCGGCCCGGGCACGTCGAGCGCCAGCGTCTCGCCCGCGCGCTCGAACTCCCAGCGATACAGCGTGCCGCTCGGCATCCGGATGCGGATGCAGCTGTGCGCCATCAGGTCGCCGGGCACCTGCGGCCGCGTCCGGCCGGCGAAATAGCCCGGGGTGGCGACGACGGCGAAACGCAACAGCGGCCCGAACGGCACGGCGATCATGTCCTGCGGCACGGTCTCGGCCGGCC
>NZ_JBYRFX010001074.1:0-3146 GCF_057815775.1 Inquilinus sp. | reverse complement strand
GCAGGTATTCGAAGCTGGAGGAGGATCGCCGGCCATTGTTGGTGTTGGTGTCGTAGACGCCGGCGCCTTCGATCGACTCGCCGTTGAAGTCCGCGCTGGCCGGCAGCTGTAGTTCGCGGCAGGCGGCGAGATAGGCGTCGGTCACCGGATGGGTCATGCCGCGCATCGGCGTGATATGGATCGGCCCCTGCCCGCCATGCCAGGGCGAGTCACCCTTGGCATGGGTCTCCAGCTTGCGGAACGCCGGCAGCACGTCGTCATAGCCCCAGCCGGGGTTGCCGGCCGCCGCCCAGTCGTCGAAGTCATGCTCGGCGCCGCGCACGAAGACCATGGCGTTGATCGACCCGGACCCGCCCTGCACCTTGCCGCGCGGGACGTAGATCCGGCGGCCGCCCAGCGCCGCCTCCGGCTCCGACCAATACATCCAGTTGACCCGCGGGTTGTAGTAGCTGCGGGCGTAGCCGACCGGAATGCGGAACCAGAAGGAATCGTCGCGGCCGCCGGCCTCGAGCAACAGCACGCTGTGCTTGCCGTTCTCGCTCAGCCGCGCCGCCAGGATGCAGCCGGCCGAACCGGCGCCGACGATGACGTAGTCATAGGTCATGGTCGGCTCTCAGCCCCGTGCCGGGGCGAACTGCTTCACGTCGGCCGGCTCGGACGCCATCTGCAGGTGCAGCCGGTCGCCGGTGTAGGGCGAATGCTTCGCCACCACATCCATGTTCAGCTCGACCCCCAGCCCGGGCTCGCGCGACGGGATCAGGTAGCCGTCGTCGAAGGTCAGCGGCGTCTTCAGGATCTCGCCGTGGAAGCCGCCGTAATCGAGGATCGATTCCTGGATCAGGAAGTTCGGCGAGCAGGCGCCGACCTGGATGCTGGCGGCGGCGACAACCGGGCCGCAATACACATGCGGCGCAATCTGGGCGTAGTAGGCCTCGGCCATGCTGGCGATCTTCTTGGTCTCCAGGATGCCGCCGACCCGGCCGATATCGGGCTGCAGGATCGAGGCGGCGCCCAGTTCCAGCACCCGCTGGAATTCGTACTTGGTGCACAGCCGCTCACCGGTCGAGATCGGGATCGAGGTGGCACGCGCCACCTCGGCCATTGCCGCTTCCTGGCCCGGCGGCACCGGCTCCTCGAACCACAGCGGGTCGTATTTCTCCAGCCGCTTGGCCAGCCGGATGGCCGAGGACGGCACCATCTGGCCATGGGTGCCGAACAGCAGGTCGGCGCTGCTGCCCACCGCCTCGCGCACCTTGCGGCAGAAGGTTTCGCAGCGGTCGAGCACGCCGAGCGAGATCTGGTGGCCGGAATAGGCGGTGTAGGGGCCGGCCGGGTCGAACTTCACCCCGGTGAAGCCCATTTTGACCATCTCGACCGCGCATTCGGCGGCCAGGTCCGGGTCGTTGAAGTCGAACTCGCCGGCCGCATTCTTCGGATAGAGATAGGTGTAGGCGCGCAGCTTCTCATGCACCAGCCCGCCCAGCAGGTCGTAGACCGGTCGGCCGGCCGCCTTGCCGATGATGTCCCAGCAGGCCATCTCCAGCCCCGAGACGATGCCCATCATCGTCGGGTCGGGCCGCTGGGTGAAGCCGCTGGAATAGGCCGACCGCCAGAAGCGCTCGATCCGGTGCGGATCGTGGCCCAGCAGGTGCCGTTCGAACACGTCGTCGATCAGCGGCACCATCGCCTGGGGATGGAAGGCGGTCGAGTAGATCTCGCCGACGCCCTCGATGCCGTCATCGGTCTTCAGCTGCACGAAGATCCAGTACATGCCGCCGACATGCGGCGGCGGGACGGCGACGATATGGGTCTGGAGCGATGCGATCTTCATGCTGCGGCCTTTCGCTTGAGCCGGACCATCAGCCAGGCCGTGGCCAGGGCGCCGAGGACGCAGATCCCGGCGATGTAGCCGAAATAGATCTGGTAGCCCGCGACCCCTGGATAGCGGTCGACGATGATGCCGTTGACGATGGGAAGGTACGTGTCCGGCGCGTAGCCGACGAGGGAGATGATGCCGATGGCGAGGCCGGTGATCTCCGTCGGCACGCCGCATTCATCCAGGATCGCCCAGTACAGGCCGCGGATGGCATAGGTCAGCAGCCCGGCCAGCAGCACCAGGGCGACCAGGACGGCGGTGGAGCCGATGCCCGGCAGCGCGATCATGCCGACCAGGGTGGCCGCCGCCAGCAGCAGCGACCACAGCAGCACCCGGCTGTTGGAGGTGCGATCGCCCAGGAAGCCGCCGCCGATGCCGCCGACCGGCCGCAGCCACAGCTTGACCGTGACGATGATGCCGGCCGCCGTGGCGGAGAGGCCGAAGCCGCCTTCCTGCAGGTAGCCGGAGAAGCTGTAGGTGGCGAGGAAGACGTGATAGCCGCAGAAGATGATGGCGGCGACCAGCCAGACCTCGGGGATGCGCAGCAGCGCCTTGAGGTCGGCGATGGTGTCGCGCTTCAGCCGCACTTCGCGCGGCCCGGCGGCCGAACCCCGCGACGCCAGCGCATAGGCGATGCCGACGACGAGGCAGACCACGGCATACATCAGCACCACGTCGCGGAACCCGCTGGCCAAGCCGGCGTTGCGGGTTTCGGTGGCGTAGGCGAACAGGGCGATGGCCAGGCTGGCCAGCACCGCCTCGACCAGGCCGCGGCCGCCGTCCAGCACACCGAAGAATCGGCCCTGTTCGGCATGGCCGGCGATCAGCTTCACCTGCTTCAGCGTCGCCGCCCAGAAGGTGAGACCGGTGGTGATGCCGAAGCCGCCATAGATCACCAGGAGAGCGTTGTAGCCCGGCAGGGTGGCGTACCACAGGCCGAGCAGCCCGGTGCCGACCAGGGAGAAGATGATCAGCAGGCGCGGCTGGATCCGGTCGGCCAGCCAGCCGCTGGGCAGGTAACTGACCAGGAAGCTGGTGCCCAGGATCGAATAGAGGATTCCGAGCTCGGTATTGTCGATGCCCAGCACCTCCAGCATCGTCGTCTGGTAGACCTGCCGCAGATACAGGATCGGATAGATCGCGCCGGCGGCCAGCACGATCAGCGCCAGCTGCAGGTAGCGCGACCGCGCGCTCGGCAGGGACGCGGCGGCGGCAAGCCCGGGGCTGGGTTGGACGATGGATGCCACGAGTGGCTCCTCCCGAAGGTTTC
>NZ_JBYRFX010001073.1:0-11421 GCF_057815775.1 Inquilinus sp. | reverse complement strand
CGTCAAGGCCGATGTCGGCTGCGTGATCGATGGCTATTCATCCGACACGTCCCGCAACTACGTGTTCGGCGCGCCGACTCCGGATCAGGCGCAACTGCATCGTTCGATCGAGGCGGCGTTCGCGGCCGGGGTCGCCCGGATCCGGCCCGGCGTGAAGCTGTCCGAGGTCCACCGGGCCACCACCGCGGCCCTGGAGGATGCGGGCCTTGCCGGCTTCAGCCGGGGACATTTCGGACATGGGCTCGGCCATTCGCTGTTCTCCGAGCAATGGCCCTTCATCAGCGCCACGAGCGCCACGGTGATCGAGCCCGACATGGTCCTGGCCTTCGAGGTGCCGATCTATGTCACCGGCGTCGGCGGCTTCAACCTGGAGGACCAGTTGCTGGTGACGGCGGACGGGCACCGTTCGATGAACACGTTGCCGCGCCATCTCATCACCCTCGGCGGGTAACGCTTGCCAGCATGTTGCCACATCCCCACGGTATATCGGCATTTCGATCGGATCATCCCTCGGGCCGGCCAATCGAGTTTCACATCCGTTGCGTTGATCGAGGGATTTCCTGATGTCGGATCACAATCATAAGCCGATACCGACATGGACCTGGCTGACGCCGTTGCTGGCGTCCGGGCTGCTTGCACTCAAACTTGCGAATGTTGTGCCATCGGACGCGACTGCGGTGCTGATTCTTGCCGGCGTCTTGCTTGGCGCCACCGTGTTTGCCGCGGTGCATCATGCCGAGGTCCTGGCCGTCAAGCTTGGCGAACCCTTCGGCTCGATCCTCCTGGCTGTCGCGGTGACGGTGATCGAGGTCGCGCTGATCGTGTCGATCATGCTGGCCGGGGCCGACGGCAGCGACATGGTCGCCCGCGACACGGTCTTCGGCGCCGTGATGATCGTGCTCAACGGCGTGGTCGGCCTGTGCCTCGTGATGGGGGGCAGCCGGCATTTCGAACAGACCTTCCAGCTTCAGGGGGCGGCTGCGGCCCTGGCCGTGCTGGGCACGCTGGCGACGCTGGCGCTGATCCTGCCGAATTACACCCTCGCGGTCTCAGGCCCGTCCTTTTCCGCGGTGCAGGTCGTCTGCATCGGCGTCGCATCGCTGGTGCTGTGGGGCGTCTTCATCTTTGTCCAGACCATCAAGCACCGCGACTACTTCCTCGACGATCCGCTACCGACTTCCCCCGAGGCCGAAAGCGCCAGCCACGCGCCGGCAAAGCCGAGCCATGGGACCGCCGCAGCATGCCTCGGGTTGCTGCTGCTCTCCCTCGTCGCGGTCGTACTGCTGGCCAAGATCTTGTCCTATCCCCTCGAGAAGGGGATCACGGCCGCCGGATTGCCGGCCGCGTTTGTCGGCGTGGTCATCGCCGCCATCGTCCTGTTGCCGGAGGGCATGGCCGCGGCCAAATCGGCGATGCGGAATCAGCTGCAGAACAGCATTAACCTGGCCCTGGGGTCGGCCATCGCCAGCATCGGCCTGACTATTCCCACGGTGGCGATGGTCTCGCTCATCATGGGGCAGAACCTGGTGCTCGGCATCTCGCCGGCCAACATGACCCTGCTGGTGCTCACCCTGTTCGTGAGCACGCTGACGCTGGGCACCGGGCGCACCTCGGTGCTGCAAGGCGCGATCCATCTGGTGATCTTCGCCATGTTCCTGCTCGTGTCCGTGGTCCCCTGAAACGAGCCTCAGTCGAAGGGCAACTGGTCGGTGATCCCCACCAGCTCGGCCAGTTGGCGCAGATCGGCCAGGGTGTCGTCCGGCAGCAGGAGCCCGTCGCGGCGATGCTTGAGGTCGTTCCGCGCCTCGATCTCGCCGGGATAGAAGATCTCGTCGAAACCCTGGGCCAGCGGCGCGGATTTCAGCCCGGCGATCATCTCGTCCATCCGGCGGTTGAACTCCGCGACCGGCTGGAACACCGAGATGTCGAGGACGATCATCAGCTGGCCCGCGCCGCTGCGGTGCTCGGCCTGGTACGGCCCATGGACGCCAGGGCCGAAGCCGCTGCCGGTCAGGACACCGGACAGCATGTCCATGATGACGGAGATGGCATAGCCCTTGTGCTGGGCCATCGGCAGGATGATGCCATCGATCGCCGCCTGCGGGTCGGTGGTCGGCGCGCCGTCGGCGGTCAGCGCCCAGCCCTCCGGGATCGGCTGACCCTTCTGCCGGGCCAGGTAGATCTTGCCGCGCGCGACGCCGGTGTTGGCGATATCCAGCACCATCGGCGCGTGCGACCCGCCGGGGCTGGCCCAGGACCACGGATTGTTGCCGACGACCTTCTTCCGGCCGCCCCAGGGCGCCATGGACGGGCTGGCATTGGTCGACAGGAAGGCGACGCAGTTCTCCCGCGCGCCCATCAGCGTGTAGTACAGCGCCGTGCCGAAATGGTTGGAGTTGCGCAGCGCGACCGCGCCGATGCCGTGCTTCTTGGCGCGCCCGATCGCTTCCCGCGCGGCATAGGCGGCCAGCACCTGGCCCATGCCCTCATGCCCGTCGATCACGGCGATGGCGCCACCGTCGACCAGCAGCTCGGGCTTGGCCACGGGCGCGCAGACCCCGGCGCGCAGTCGCGCCATGTACCAGGGCAGGCGCATGACGCCATGGGATTGATGGCCCCACAGGTCGGCCTGGACCAGGGTGTCGGCGCACAGCCTGGCATCATCCTCCGGCATGCCGGTGGTGCGGTAGGCGGCCGTGGCGAAGTCGCGCAGGCGGTCGGGGGAAATGCGGGTGTCGGTCATTGCTGTGTCTTTCGCTTCTCGTCCCGAGAAAGGGTCACGGGCGCGTGATCGAGACGCGCAGGTCGCGGTCGAGGTAGCGCGCCGTAATCTGCGCAGCGCCGGCGAGGTTGAACGGAACCGAGATGGTCCCGGTCGACACGATGCTGCCGCGCGGCAGCACCATGCCGCGGTCGCGGGCGATCGCCAGCAGGTCGGCTAACCCGTCGACGGGCACCACCTCATCATCGCCGGTTGCGATCCGCGCCTGCTCGGCGCCGTCAGCCTCGACCACCAGCGTTTCGGCGATGCGGGCAATGGTTGCGCCGTCGATGACGGGGCCGAGCACCAGTGCCTCGAACGCCGCATTGTCCGCGGCGAAGCTGGGCCATCCCACCACGCGCCGGTCGACGAAGCGCGACAGCACCAGCTCGAACGCCACCCGCGTCTCGGCCACCACCGACAGCGGATCGGCCACCACCTCGCCGGGGCTGACGTCGCGGCCCAGCACATAGGCGATCTCGAACTCGACCGTCACCGGCCCGTCATGGGGCAGGGGAACCGTATCGCCCGGCTGGTGGACCCGGCGCGAGAGGATCCGGCCGGCGATGGCGCGGCCGATGCCCGAGTCCCGCTTGCCCTTGTGGCTGCCGACGCCCAGTTTCCAGCCGGCGACGCTGTCGCCCAGCGTCTCGATCAGGCGATCCTGGACGTCGTAGCCTTCCGCCAGCGTTTGCGGCCGGATGGCTTCGGGCAGCGCCTGCAAGCGCTGGCCGGACCGCCAGGCCTCGGCCAGGGCGTCGGCTGCGGGGATGGGATCGAACCGGTCGCTCATGCTGTCGGGTCCCCGGACATCGGTTCGGCGGTCAGGAAATCGAAATCGCAGCCTTCCGACGCCTGCAACACCGTGTTGCGGTAGAGCGCCTTGTAGCCGCGCTTCGGCTTCGGCGGCGGCTTGACGTCGGCCAGGCGGCGCTGGATCTCCTCGGGATCGACCAGCAGGTCGATGCGCTTCTCGGCGATCGACAGTCGGATGCGGTCGCCATCGCGCACGGCCGCCAGCGGGCCGCCGACCGCGGCTTCGGGCGAGACGTGCAGGACGATGGAGCCGAAAGCGGTGCCCGACATGCGGCCGTCCGAGATCCGGATCATGTCCTTGACGCCGGCCTGGGCCAGCTTCTTCGGGATCGGCAAATAGCCGGCCTCCGGCATGCCCGCCGCGATCGGGCCGATATTCTGCAGCACCAGGATGTCGTCGGGCTTCACATCCAGGTCGGGATCGTCGATCCGCCTGGCGAGATCCTCCAGCCCATTGAAGACGACCGCCCGGCCCTCGCTCTCGAACAGCGCCGGGGTGGCGGCGGCGCGCTTGAAGATCGCCCCATCCGGCGCCAGCGTGCCGGACAGGGAGACCAGGCCGCCGACCGGCGAGACCGGGTTGTCGAACGGCCGGATGACGGCGTGGTCGACCCAGTCGATCGGCGCCTCCAGGCGGTCGCCGAGCGTCTGCCCGGTCACGTCGATGGTGTCGAGGTGGAGGAGGGGCTTCAGCTCCCGCAGCAGGGCGCCCATGCCGCCGGCGGCATGGAAGTCCTCCATGTAGCCTTCGCCGACCGGCTTCAGGTCGACCAGCACCGGCGTCTCGTCGGAAATGGCGTTCAGGCGCTCATTGGTGATGTGGATGCCGCGGCGCCCCGCCACCGCGGCCAGGTGAACGATGGCGTTGGTCGACCCGCCCAGCGCCATCAGCACCCGCAGGGCGTTGTCGACCGACTTCTCGGTGATGATCTGGTCGGGGCGGATCGGCTGGGTGATCAGCTGGACCGCGGCCTTGCCCGTCTCCTCCGCCGCCACCAGCCGGTCCGAATGGACGGCCGGGATGGCGGCGGTGCCCGGCAGCGACATGCCCAGCGCCTCGGCGATGCAGGCCATGGTCGAGGCCGTGCCCATCACGGCGCAGGTGCCCGCCGTGACCGACAGGCGGCCTTCGACCGTCGCGATCTCCTCGGCATCCACCGTGCCGGCACGATACTTGGACCAGAAGCCGCGGCAATCGGTGCAGGCGCCCAGGCGCTGCCCCTTGTGGCGACCGGTCGACATCGGCCCGGTCACCAGCTGGATCGCCGGCAAATTGGCCGAGGCGGCGCCCATCAACTGGGCCGGAACCGTCTTGTCGCAGCCGCCGATCAGCACCACCGCGTCCATCGGCTGGGCGGCGATCATCTCCTCGGTGTCCATCGACATCAGGTTGCGATAGACCATGCTGGTCGGGTTCAGGAAGACCTCGCCCAGCGAGATGGTCGGGAAGGCGCGGGGCAGGGCGCCGGCCGCCAGCACGCCGCGCGACACCGCCTCGACCAGATCCGGCATGAAGCGGTGGCAGTTGTTGAAACCCGACGGCGTCATGGCGATGCCGACCACCGGCTTGTCCAGCATCTCCCGCGACAGGCCCATCGACCGCGCGAAGGACCGGCGCAGGAACCGCGCGAAATCGGGGTCGCCGTAATTGGTCAGGCCGTTGAACAGGCCGAGCGGGGATGTCACTGGGAGTCTCCGGGTTTTGACAGGACGGCGCTGCGGAACTGCACGCCCAGCAGGTCTTCTAACACGCAGACCATGCCGCCCTTGTCCTTGGCGCCATGGCCCTGCAGCAGGGCCGTCTGGTAGGTCGCGGTCGCCGCGGCCAGCACCGGCATCGGCAGGCCGAGATCGGCGGACAGGCCGGCACCGCTGACGAGGTCCTTGTAGGCATGCTGCATCGGATAGCCGTCGTTGAAGTGGCCCTGCAGGATGCGCGGGATGAAGAACTCCGAGGCGTAGCTGCGCCCGGTGCCGCTGTTGACGACCTCGCCGACCAAGTCGGGGGCCAGGCCCAGCTTCGCCGCCATCGGCAGCACCTCGGCCAGGGCGGCGGCATTGATATCGAACAGCAGCTGGTTGATCAGCTTGACCAACTGGCCGCTGCCGGCCGGGCCGACATGCAGGACCTTGTTGCCGATGCAGTCGAACAGGGGCCTGACGGTATCGAAGACGGCAGCATCGCCGCCGCACATCACGGTCAGCGTGCCGTCGATGGCCCGGGCCTCCATCCCCGACACCGGCGCGTCCAGGAAGCCGCAGCCGGCCTCGCCCAGCCGGCGGGCGGTCGCGATGGTCCGGGCGTAGTCGCTGGTGCCGAGATCGACCACGATTCGCCCCGGCGCCAGCAGCGGTGCGAGGCCGTCGGGTCCGAACAGCATCTCCTCCACCGCTTTGCCGTCCGGCAGGCACAGGAAGACGAAATCGGCCTCCGCCAGCCGCCGGGCGTCGGCGGTGATCTCGATGCCTTTCGCCATCAGGTCATCGAACGGACCGGCCTGGCGGGTGGTGGCCACGATGCCGGCCCCGCTCTTGGCGAGGTTGGCGGCGATCGGGCGTCCCATCTGGCCGAGGCCGGCGAAACCGATCTTCATGTCGCTGTCTCCTGCTGTACCGCGTCCGCAAAGATCACGCAGACCGGGCTGCCGGTTTCGACGAGATGGCCTGTCGGGGTCGGAGTGCCGGTTTCCGCGTCGATCGCGAAAAACACGATGCTGTCGCTGTCCTCATCGGCCACGATCAGGGTCGTGCCTGCCGGGTCCAGCGTAATGAAGCGCGGCTTGGCCCCGCCGCTGGGTGTCCAGGCCACGGGATAGAGCGTCGTGGTGTCGGGGCTGATCGAGAAGGTCGTGATGCTGTCGTCGCCGCGGTTGGAGACGTAGAGCCAGCGGCCGCACGGTGTGATGGCGACGCCGGCGGCGTGGCTGGTGCGCAGGCAGGTCGGCGGCAATGTGGACACGATCCGCAGCGGCGACAGCCGGCCCGTCGCCGTGTCGTAGCCGAAGCTCGTCACCGTCGAATCCAGCTCGTTGGCGACATAGAGCGTAGTGCCCGAGGGATGGAAGACGCCGTGGCGCGGCCCCGATCCTTCGCGGCCCGGCGGCGGCTGGTCCGCGGCCAGGCGCAGCCGCCGCCCGACGGCATCGACTTCGATCACGAAGACCCGGTCCAGCCCCTTGTCGGGCACGATCAGCCGAGGACCCGCGGGATCGGGGACTAGGATCTGGTGCGGTTCGGACCCCGTCTGCTGTGTCCGGTGCGGTCCAGGCTGCCCCGACAGGTCCAGCATCTGGCGCAGCGGGTCCAGGCCGCCATCCGGCCGCAGCGGCAGCAGCGCCACGCTGCCGGTCGCGTAGTTGGCGACGATCAGGCTCCGGCTCGGCTCATGCACCAACAGATGCACCGGGTTGCGCCCGCCCGTCTCCTGCCGGTCGAGCGGGGTCAGGCGGCCGTCCAATGCGATCCGGAAGGCGCTGACCGTGCTGGCATCGCCATGCACGGCGTAGAGCGTGTCGCCCGTCCTGGCCAGGAAGGACGGGTTCTCCAGCCCGGCGACCGTCTGCACATGGTGCCAGTGGCCATCCGCGGCGACGGCATAGACGCCGAGGCCCTGTCCCCGCGCATTGCGCTCCTTCGTCGTCCGGCAGCCGACATAGGCGTGCATCATCATGCCCTTTGCGGCCGCGGCGCGCCGATCGGCCGGCGCGTCAGGGTCAGGGTGGAGATGGCCCCGCAGACCAGCAGCACGCCGGCGACGATGAAGGCGCCGTCATAGCTGCCCGTCGCCCGGATGACGTATCCGGTCACGATCGGCGCCAGGAGGCCGAAAATGTTGCCGCCGACCACGGTGAAGGCCATGGCGACGCCGATGTCGGCGGGGTTGGGCAGCAGGTCGTTGACCAGCGAGAAGTTGAGCGAGGTCATCGCGGCGATGCCAGTCAGCGAAATCGCGACCAGCGCCAGGATCAGCCACACATCGTCGATCAGCGGTGCGAACAGGATCACGGCGGCCAGCACCATCGTCGCCGCGATGACGTAGCGGCGCCGGCCGCCGGCGACGTCGCCCTTCAGCAGCCGGTCGCTGAACCGGCCGATGCAGATGCACAGCACCACTGCCACCGCATAGGGAATGGCGGCATACAGGCCGGTCTTGGCGATGGTCAGGCCCTTGGTCGTCTGCAGATAGGTCGGCAGCCAGGTCAGGAACAGGTATTGCGAATAGACGTTGCAGCCCATGGTCAGCGCCAGCCCCCACAGTGTCGGCCCGCTGGCCAGCATGCGCAGCAGCCCGGTCTTCCCGGCGCCGTCCGGGGTCGTGTTGCCGGTCCGCTCGGTCAGGATCTTGGTCCGTTCCGCCTCGCCCAGCCAGCGCGCATCCTCCGGCCGCCGGAACCAGACCAGCCAGCAGATCAGCCACAGGCCGCCGATGCCGCCGGAGATGAAGAACAGGGACCGCCAGCCGAAAGCCTCGATGATCGGCCCGGCGACCAGCGCGCACAGCGCGGGGCCGGCATAGGACCCGGCGTTGAAGGCTGCGTTCATGGCGCCGCGTTCCCCGGCCGGCATCCATTCGCGGATCACGCGGCCGCCGGCCGGGTTGCTCGCCGCCTCGCCGGCGCCCATTACCAGCCGCGTCGCCAGCAGCGATCCGAAGCTGAAGGCCAGCCCGGTCGCCGCGGTCGCCAGCGACCACAGGCCGAGATTGAAGCCGGCGACGCGCTTCGCGCCGTAGCGGTCGACAAGCATACCCATCGGGATCAGGAAGATCGTGTAGGTCCACAGGAACGACGAGAACAGGTAGCCCAGCGAAACCGGGTCGAGGTTGTATTCCTTCGCGATGGGCCCTGCGGCGAAAGACAGGGTGGTGCGATCGACGTAGTTGATCGTTGCCAGCGCAAACAGCAGCAAAGCGATCCATCCGCGCTTGAAGGGCACGGTATCCTCCCAACGGCTTCGGCAGCCGGCCCTCGAAGTGCCGGCATGGCATGTTCTGCCGGGACCCTAGGAGGGCACTGCCATCGCGATCGAGCCTGTTATGGGCATCGCACGATGCCAGTTTTGCATCGTGGCCAGCGGGCGCACGTCAGGAGCCCACCAAATGGTCCCGCACCAGCCGGCGGAAGGACGTGAGCGCCGGGTTGTCATTCTCGCGCAGCCAGGCCAGCCACATCTGGCTGACGATATCCTCCGCCAGGTCCAGTTCGCGGACCTCGACCGTCGCCGGCCGCAGGCGGGTGGCGCTTTCCGGCACGATCGCCAGCCCCACCCCGGCGCCGGCCAGTGACAGGATCGTGTGGGTCTCGCGCGCATACTGCACGAAATCGGGCCGGACATCGGCGCGCCGGAACGCGGCGGACACCAGGTCGTGGTGATACCGGCTTTCGATCGGCGCATACATGATGAAGGGCTGGCGGTCGATCCGGGCGAGCGGCACGCACTCGAGCGCCTCGAGGGGGTGTCCCTTGGGCACGGCCAGCATCATCCGGTCCCGGGCGATGCACAGGGTGTCGACGCGCTCGCGGTCCACCGGCAGACGCAGGATGCCGACATCGATCCGCCGGGTCGACAGCCGGTCCAGCTGGGCCGCGGTCACCAGCTCCTTCAGGATGATCTCGATGCCCGGCATCCGCTCGTTGGTCAGGGACACGATCCGGGGCAGCAGCTCATAGCTCGACGCCGGAATGAACCCGATCGCGAGGCTACCCTTCTCGCCGGCCGCCACCTGCCGCACCGACTGCCGCGCCTCCTCGGACATGTGCAGGATGTCGCGGGCATCCTTCAGGAAGCTGCGCCCCGCGGCGGTCAGCGCCACGACCCGGTTGGACCGGGTGAGCAGGGATACGCCGAGGGTCTGCTCCAACTGCATGATCTGGCGGGAGACGGGCGGCTGCGTCATGTGCAGGCGTTCGGCCGCCCGGCCGAAATGCAGCTCCTCAGCAACCGCGATGAAGCATCTCAGATGGCTCAGCTCGAACATCGATCCCTCGGGCACAGCGGGCTGCGGATCACTATACCGCCTCAAATGACGCGCTGCTCGGCGTTGACCGCAACACCCGATCAGTGGATCGCGGGCCACCAGACATCCAGAATAAACAATTAAAATTTGTTATTTTTTAATAAAAGATCATATTGTACGGTGAATTGTGCCGTGCGGAAAATCCGCCCGTAACATTGGGCGCCACGCGGCTTCAGCGCGTTTGCGGCTGCAAAAAATACAACCCATATTGGCTAATGCCAGTTCATGGCCATCGTTGGAAGGGATAATCTTGCGGATCAACAATCGCCACGGATCTGCCGTGGCCGGTGCAGCAGTCCTGGCGCTCTCGGCCCTGTTCGCAAGCCCATCCCGCGCGGCCGATGACGCGCCGGTCACCGGCGGCACGCTGATCTATCTCGAACAGCAGCCGCACACGAACCTGTATCCGCCGGCGGGCGGCTTCTATCCGAATGGCGGGGTGCTGAACCAGATCACCGACAAGCTGACCTGGCAGGACCCGAAGACGCTGAAGATCGAGCCCTGGATCGCGGAATCCTGGACCGTCAACACCGACGACACCGAATACACCTTCAAGATCCGCGACGGCGTCACCTTCTCCGACGGCACCCCGCTGGACGCCAACGCCGTGGCGAAGAACTACGACACCTATGGCCTGGGCAACACCGCGCTGAAGCAGCCGGTCTCCGAGGTGATCAACAATTACGACCACAGTGAGGTGGTCGATGCCCACACGGTCCGCTTCTTCTTCAAGAAGCCGTCGCCCGGCTTCCTGCAGGGCACCTCGGTGATCGGCTCCGGCCTCGTCTCGCTCGGCACTCTGGCCCGGCCATTCGAGGAGCTCGGTGCCGCGACCAAGATCATCGGCTCCGGCCCCTTCGTCGTCAGCAACGAGACGCTGGGCAAGGAGGTCGACCTGACGGCGCGCCAGGACTACGCCTGGGGTCCGAAGCCGCTGGCGCAGCAGGGCCGCGCCTATCTCGACGGCATCAAGTTCATCGTGACGCCGGAGGACAGCGTCCGCATCGGGTCGCTGCTCGCCGGCCAGGCCGACTTCATTCGGCAACTGCAGGCCTATGACGAGAAGCAGGTCACGGCGCAGGAGTATCTGGTCTATGCCGCGCCGACCCGCGGCGTGAATGACAGCGTCGCCTTCCGTCCGGACAATCCGCTGGTGTCCGACATCCGGGTGCGGCAGGCGCTGCTGCACGCGACCAATGCGAAGGAAATCGTCGGCACGCTGTTCTCGGCCAACTACCCGGAGGCCACCGCGGTCATCTCCTCTGCCGCGGCCGGCTATGTCGACCTGTCAGCCAAGCTCGGCTACGACCCCGAACTGGCCAAGCAGCTGCTGGACCAGGCGGGCTGGACGGTCGGCGCTGACGGGATCCGCCAGAAGGACGGCCAGGCGCTGACGCTGACGATCCATGAATCCCTGCCGCAGCCGCAGAACAAGGGCGTGCTGCAGCTGGTCGGCCAGCAATGGGCCAAGGTCGGGGCCAAGCTCAACATCCTCTCGGGCTCGGCCGGCAGCACGGTCTCGGACAATCTCGACCCGTCGAAGACCCCTGTTGTGGTGGCCGAGGTCGGGCGTGCCGACCCCGACGTGATCAAGAGCCAGTTCCACTACGCCAACCGTGACGCGCTGCTGCAGAAGGGCGGGTCGAGCTCGAAGGTGCAGAGCTTCGTTGACGCCAAGCTGAACACGCTGCTGGAGGCCGTGGCCTCCGAGACCGACCCGGCGAAGCGCCTGCAGCTCGCCGGCGAGGTCCAGGCCTATCTGCTGGACCAGGCCTATGTGATCCCGATCTTCGAGGAGCCGCAGGTCTTCGCCGGGGCGCCCTATGTC
>NZ_JBYRFX010001072.1:0-6122 GCF_057815775.1 Inquilinus sp. | reverse complement strand
GACCGCCGCTTCTTCGAGATGGGCATCGAGATGGACCGGCCGGAGCTGCAGGCGATTGCCGATAGCCACACGGCGGTAGAAGCGGTGGCCCTGCTGTGCCCGGAATTCGGGCTGCCGCCGGAGCAGGCGGAACGCTGGGTCGCGGAATCGGACGAATATCTGGCAAGGCTGGATTTGTCGCCGGTGGACGGCGACCCGCCGCCGGACACGGGGTAGGTGCAATCTCCCCCACCTGTTATGCCCGTCCTCGGACTTGATCCGAGGATTGATCCGGGCATCCAGAGACTGTCGAGATCCTCTGGATTGCCGGGTCAAGCCCGGCAATGACAGATGGAAGGTGGGGTTGGTTTCGCCCGACCACCGCAACCTGGATGATTTCGCCTCTCCCGCCCCGCAGGAGGGGCCGGAGATGCTTGCCTCACGACCATGACGGCGACGGAAGCCCGTTGTAGAAAGGCCTCGCCGCGCGGTGAGCCACGCGGTGACGTTTGGGCGGGGGAAGCGATGACCGACACTTCGATCCGATGGACCCGCGACGGGCGACTGGCGCGGCTGGTGCTGGACCGGCCGGCGCGGCACAACGCGATCAGCAGGGCGATGTGGCAGGCGCTGCCCCGGCTGTGTGCCGAGATCGACGCCGACCCGGAGGTCGCCGCGGTGATCGTCGAAGGGGCCGGCGGCGAGGCCTTTTCCGCCGGCGCCGATATCAGCGAATTCGGCACCGTCTTCGCCGATGACGACTCGACCCGGCAGTACAATGCGGCGGTGCGGGCGGCGCTGCATGCGGTCGAAAGCCTCGATCGGCCCAGCATCGCCCTGGTGCGCGGCCTGTGCGTCGGCGGCGGCTGCGGCCTTGCCCTGGCCTGCGATTTGCGCTTCGCCGGCGACACCGCCCGGCTCGGCATCACCCCGTCGCGGCTCGGCCTGGCCTACAGCTTCGAGGACACACGGCGGCTGGTGGCGACGGTGGGGCCGGCCCGGGCCAAGGACATGCTGTTCTCCGGCCGGCTGCTCGACGCGGCGGAGGCGCTGGCGATCGGCCTGGTCGACCGGGTGCTGCCCGACGATGCGGTCGCGACTGCGGTGCTGGACTATGCCGCCACCCTGGCCGAACGGGCGCCGCTTAGCCTGCGCGCGACCAAGCGGATGATCGCGGCGATGCTGGACGGCGCCGATGCCGACACGGCGGGGACGGCGGCGCTGGCCGACGCCGCCTATCGCAGCGCCGATTTCCGCGAAGGCCAGGCCGCCTTCACCGAACGCCGCCCGCCGCGGTTCACGGGGCGGTGAGCTACCCCGCCCTCGGCCGGCGCAGCACGGCCTGGACGACGAACGTCATCAGCGCGCCGATCACCAGGCAGGCGGACAGGAACCACATCGGCGCCAGCTTGCTGCCGGTGGCGTCGCCGATCCAGGGCACCGCGTTCTGGGCGATGAAGCCGCCGAGGTTGCCGACCGAATTGATCGCGGCGATGCCGGCCGCGGCGGTGGCACCGGTCAGGAAGGTCGGCGGGATCGCCCAGAACACCGGCTGCGGCGCGAAGATGCCGGCCGCGGCGACGCACAGCAGGGCGAATTTGGCGGCGTTGCCCGGCACCACCACGCTCAACGCCAGGCAGACCGCGGCGATCAGCGCCGGGATCACGATGTGCCAGGTCTGGTCGCCGGTGCGGGCGGCGTTGCGCGGCACCCACCACAGCGCCGCGGCGACGCAGACCCAGGGGATGATGTTCAGGAGGCCGTTCTCGGTGTTCGACACGCCGAAGCCCTGCACCACGGTCGGCAGCCAGTAGCTCAGGCCATAGGCCCCGAGCGGGAAGGCGACGTAGAACACCGCCAGCAGCAGCACCCTTCCGTCCAGCAGCGCGGCGAACGGGTTGGCGTGCTGCGCCTTTCCTTCCGCGTTCTCGCGCGCCAGCACGTCGCGCAGCCAGGTCTTTTCGTCCCGGTCGAGGAAAGTGGCGGTCTCCGGGCTGTCGGGCAGGAAGAAGTAGGTGACGATGCCCATCAGCACGGCCGGGACGCCGGTGGCGAGGAACACCCACTCCCAGCCCTTCAGGCCGAACGCGCCGTCGAGGTCCAGCAGTGCGCCGCCGACGGTCGAGCCGACGGCGTTGGCCACGGCGCTCCAGGCCATGAACAGCCCGATCATGCGGCCGCGGAACTGCTGCGGGAACCACAGCGTCAGGGTGAACAGTACCCCGGGGAAGAAGCCGGCCTCGGCGACGCCCAGCAAGAAGCGCAGGATGTAGAACATCGTCGCGTTCTGGGTGTAGGCCAGGGCGATGGTGACCAGGCCCCAGGTGAAGATGATCCGTGCGAGCCAGCGCCGGGCGCCGACCTTGGCCAGGATCACGTTCGACGGCACCTCGAACAGGAAATAGCCGATGAAGAACAGCGACGCGCCCAGGCCGTAGGCGGTCTCGCTGATGCCGAGGTCGCCGACCATCTGCAGCTTGGCGTAGCCGACATTCTGCCGGTCGATATAGGCGATGAGATAAAGCAGGCCGAGGAACGGCATCAATCGCCAGGTGATCTTGGCGATCGTTTCAGGACGGGACTCGGGCACAGGTTCACTCCCTTGATTCGTCTGATGATTTGCCGCCCCACCCAGCAGACAAGCCGCTTTGCGACATAACGTCAACCCGGGCACCACAGTGCCATGCGGGCCGGGACGTTCACCGAACCGACATCAGGGGATCACGCGATCGTAACCTCGCTTTGCTAGGCCACTCACGCCGATGACGGCCGCCGCGGGTTTCCCAGCCCGCGGCACTGTCGATTGAATGGAGTGTGCCGTATGGCCGAGCTTGTGATCGAAGGCCTGACCAAGAGCTATCGCGCGGTGAACGCGGTCGACGACGTCAGCCTGACGATCGCCCCGGGCCAGATGGTCGGCGTGATCGGCCGCTCCGGCGCCGGCAAGTCGACCCTGCTGCGCCTGGTCAACCGGCTGGCCGATCCGACCCATGGCCGGATTCTGTTCGACGGCGTCGATGTCAGCCGGCTGAAGGGCCGGGCGTTGCGCGACTGGCGCTCGCGCTGCGCCATGATCTTCCAGCAGTTCAACCTGGTCAGCCGCCTCGACGTGCTCACCAACGTGCTGCTGGGCCGCATTGCCCATCACTGGACCCTGCCGTCGCTGCTGAAGCAGTTCGGCGAGCGTGAGCGGGCCTTCGCCATCCAGGCGCTCGACCGGCTGGACATGGCCCATGCCGCCCTGCAGCGGGCCGACACCCTGTCCGGCGGGCAGCAGCAGCGCGTGGCCATCGCCCGCGCCTTGCTGCAGGAGCCGGAGGTGCTGCTGGCGGATGAGCCGATCGCCTCGCTCGACCCGCGCAACGCCAAGATCGTGATGGACGCGCTGCGCGCCATCAACCGCGAGGACGGCATCACCGTCCTGGTGAACCTGCACACGCTCGACACCGCCCGGCACTACTGCGACCGGGTGGTCGGCATGGCCAAGGGCCGGATCGTCTTCGACGGCGCCCCGGCCGCCCTGACCATGGATGTGGTCGAGCAGATCTACGGGGTCGATGGAATGCGCGAGGCCTTCGACGAGCGCATCACCTCGACCGCGATCGAGCCCAGGACCGGCGAGCGCGAACTCGTCCCGGCCTGAGCTCCAAGCAAGGCGGCGCCCGGCAACGGCGCCGGGCGTCCGATACCATCCAATGGAAAGGGGTAGACCCATGTTCATGCGGCGCACGATCCTCGCAGCGGCCACGGCCGCCATCGCTCTCGCCGGCCTGGCCGGCACCGCCTCGGCGGCGGACCCGAGCTGGAAGAAGGATGTCCCGGTCATCCGCGTCGGTATCCTCGGCGGCGAAGCCGATGCCGACCGGCTGGCGCGCTACGACGGCTTCGAGAAGCTGCTGGAGAGCACCTTCAACGTGAAGGTCGAACTCTACCCGGCCTCCGACTATGCCGGCGTCATGCAGGGCATGGCCGCGGGCCAGCTCGACCTCGCCGAATTCGGCGCCTCGGGCTATGCCGGCCTGTGGCTCGACTGCAAATGCGTCGAGCCGCTGGTGGTGACCAAGGAAGACGACGGGTCGACCGGCTATTTCTCGGTGCTCTACGTCAAGTCCGACAGCCCGTACCAGAAGATCGAAGACCTCAAGGGCAAGACCTTGGCCTTCGCCGACCCGAATTCGACCTCGGGCTACCTGATCCCGAACTTCCAGCTCAAGGACCAGGGCTTCGACCCGGCCAAGTTCTTCGGCTCGACCAACTTCGCCGGCGGGCATGAGCAGGGCGTGGTCGCGGTGATGAAGGGCCAGTACGACGCCGGCGTGACCTGGATCTCTGGCCAGGGCGACCCGGCCGTGGGCTACAGCCGCGGCGCGCTGCGCAGCATGGTCGACAAGAAGATGCTCGAGATGAAGGATCTCCGCATCCTCTGGCAGTCGACGCTGATCCCGAACGGCCCCTGGGCGACCCGCACCGCCCTGCCGGAAGCCTTCCGCAAGGACATGCTGGAATTCCTGACCAAGCTGCCGGTCGACCATCCGGACATCTACCAGGCGGTCGAGAAGGGCACGGGCTCCGGCTTCGCCCCTGTCACCAACGACTTCTTCGCCGACATCATCAAGATGCGCCAGACCGAAGCTTCGGCCCGCCGCAGCTGATCATTCCCGTGGGCCGGGTTCGCCTTCGGGCGGACCCGGCCTCGTTTCAGAGTCCCTGATGACATCCATGACCGACGACCGCCCCCGCGACCCGGTCGCGGCCTTCGAGGCCGGGCGCCGGGTGCTGGCCCGCCAGCGGCGCCGCAGCACCCTGGTCGGGCTGGCGCTGTTCCTGCTCGCCGTCGCCATCGGTGGCACTGTCGGCGAGTTCTTCCCGGCCAAGCTGGCCGCCGGCCTGCCGCGGATCGGCGAGTATTTCCAGCGCACCCTGCCGGTTCTGCATTGGGCCGACCTGCTGTCCGACAGCAAGACCGAAGGCTCGGTCGCCTATTGGTACTACCGCGCCGGCAGCTACCTGGTGCTGCTGGCCGAAACCGCGCAGATGGCGATCATGGGCACGGTGCTGGGGGCGGCGATGGCGCTGCTGCTCAGCTTCCCCGCCTCGCGCAACCTGGTGCGCAGCCACTGGGTCTACCATCTCAGCCGCCGCTTCCTCGAGATCTGCCGCAGCGTCCCTGATATCGTCTATGCCCTGTGCTTCGTCTGGGCCTATGGCGTCGGCCCGCTGGCCGGTATCCTGGCCATGGCGGTGCACACGACGGGCGCGCTGGGCAAGCTGTTCTCCGAGGTGAACGAGGCGGTCGACGACAAGCCGCTGGAGGGCATCCGCGCCGCCGGCGGCAACTGGGTGCAGGTGATGCGCTTCGGCGTGCTGCCGCAGGTGCTGCCGAACTTCCTGTCCTATGTGCTGCTGCGGCTGGAGATCAACATCCGCTCGGCCTCGGTGCTCGGCTTCGTCGGCGCCGGCGGCATCGGGCAGGAGCTCTACTACATCGTCAGCTTCAACTATTACGAGGAGCTGAGCGCCCTGGTGCTGATGATCGTGGCGGCGGTGACGCTGATCGATCTCGGCTCCGAACGGCTGCGCTCGGTGTTCATCTCGCGGGAGGCGCATTGATGGGCACGAGACTCGCCCGGATCCGGCCGATCGATGTCGATCATGCCCGCGCCGCCCTGCCGCGCGCCTTCGGCCGGCCGATCGGCGAGCGGCTGCTCCGCGCCGCGCTGCTCCTGCTGGCGCTGGGCTATCTCGGCTATCTCTTCTGGTATTTCGATTTCTCGCCGGTCCGGCTCTATGACGGGCTGGTCAGCCGGAACGGCCTGTTCGTCATCATCGGCCAGATGGTGTCCTGGCACGACATGGCCGACTGGGAATATGGCGAGATCTTCACGGCGCTGGGCCAGACCATCGCCATGGCGTTCATCGGCACGCTGATCGCCTCGGTCATCGCCATCCCGCTCGGCTTCCTCGGCGCCCGCAACATCATGCCGCTCGGCATCCTGCGCTTCGGCTTCCGCCGGCTGTTCGACGGGCTGCGCGGCGTCGACCAGCTGATCTGGGCCCTGGTCTTCGTCCGCGCCGTCGGGCTGGGGCCGCTCGGCGGCATCCTCGCCATCTGCGTCTCCGACATCGGCTCGCTGGCCAAGCTC
>NZ_JBYRFX010001071.1:0-11700 GCF_057815775.1 Inquilinus sp. | reverse complement strand
CTTCCACGCCGTGACGAAGGGGACGCCGACGGCGCCCGCCTCCAGCAGCGACAGCGCCTTGGGCTTGGCCCGCACGCTGTCGCGGTCGATCACCAGATGAGTGCCATGGCTCCCGTCACGCTGGATGCCCAGCTCGCCGCTCGATCCCCAGACTTCCAGGCCCAGCAGCTCCTCCGGGCCCTCGACCACGGTGCCGGCGAAGTCGCGCCCCGGTGTCCGCGGCCAGGACGCATGCGGCATCAGCCCCAGCGTCGCCTTGACGTCGCTGGGATTGACCGCCGCCGCCGCGACCTCGACCACCACCTCGTCTTCCGCCCGTCGGACCGGGCCGCTCTCGATCTCGAGTGACAGCGACGCGACATCGGCGGCCTTGCCGTGGACGCGCAGGCGCCGGCCGCTCCGGGTGCTGGTCGTGGGACGGGACGGGGCGGCGGACACGCTCATGACGCTCTCCAGGGCGTGAGGGGTGGCGGCAGTCTTTGCACAATCGATTGCAATACAATCCGGAGTCAAGATCGATCCCGGGCGGCGGCGCGGCTGGCCGATCAGCGGCGCCGCAGTTCCACGCCCAGATCCCGGGCGATGTAGATCTCCAGGAAGCCCGGCAGCAGCCCGGCCGCAGCCATCGCCACGAAGGGCTGGATCAGGCGCGGATCCTCGCGCTCGGTCAGCATCACGATGCGCCACAGGTTGAGCGGCGCGGAGTCGGAGCCGCCGGCGCCGTGGACGACATGGAACAGCGGCTGGTGATCGCCGGCGCGGATACGCTCTCCGGCCTCGGTCACCATCTCGGCGCGGCCGAGGAAATAGACCTCCTGGTCGGCATGATTGATGAAGACGTCTTCCAGGATCCGGCCGCGATCCGGGCTGATCCAGGCGGCCTGGTCGGACGCGCGGAAGAAGCGCTCATGCCCGTCCGCCAGGCGGTGACGTCCCCAGGACATGCCCTCGGACACGACATAGGGGATGTAGGTCGCGGGATCCCAGGCTTTCTTCGCCTCCATGTCCCAGACCATCGACCGGGTGACATGGACCGGGGCAGCGACCTCATAGCGATCCTTCAGCACCCGGTTGACGTCGACGGCCGGCAACTCGAACCGGGTGCAGTTCGGGTCGGCCCAGGCTCGGTCGAACTCCGCCTTGGCATCGGCGAAAACGTAGGCGGCGTGGTCCGGGCTGCTCATGACGCACCTGCAACGGGGATGGATGAGTTTGGATCGGCACTGTAGCGAAATGCCTTGTGATCTGCAATCGATTGTAATAGAGATTCGAGATCAGGAGGCGCTGATGATCATTGCCAATCAGGAGATGGTGACCGAGGCGGTGCTGCAGGCCATGGCCGACGCACCGAACCCCCGGCTCCGCGAAATCATGACCGCGCTGGTGCGGCATGCCCATGCCTTTGCCCGCGAGGTCCGGCTGACCGAGACGGAGTTCGAGCAGGGCGTCGATTTCCTCAACCGCATCGGCCAGGCCACCAATGACAGCCACAACGAAGGCGTCCTGTTCTCCGACGCCATCGGCTTCTCGACGCTGATCTGCCTGCTGAACAACGGCAATGCCGGGGCGACCGAGACCGCCTCGGCCCTGCTGGGCCCGTTCTGGCGGAGGCATTCGCCGCGGACAAAGAATGGCGGCTCGATCGTCCGGTCACCGACCCCGGGGCCGGAGCTGTTCGCCCAGTGCCGCATCACCGACCCGCAAGGGTTGCCGCTGGCGGAGGTCGAGGTCGATGTCTGGCAGTCTTCCCCGGTCGGGCTGTACGAGAACCAGGACGACAGCCAGGCCGACATGAACCTGCGCGGCAAGTTCACCACCGACCGGGATGGCCGGTTCTGGTTCCGCTCGGTCCTGCCTGCCGGCTATCCCGTGCCGACGCATGGCCCGGTCGGCGACCTGCTGCGGGCGCAGCAGCGCCACCCCTACCGGCCGGCGCATCTGCACGTGCTGGGCTACAAGCAAGGCTACAAGACCCTGATCACCCAGGTGTTCGTCGCCGAGGATGAGCGGCTGGAAACCGATGTGGTGTTCGGCGTCACCCGGCATCTGGTCGGCGACTATGTGCGCCATGACAGCGGCACGCCGCCAGAACCCGGCGTCGCCACGCCCTGGTACAGCCTCGCCTACGACTTCGTGATGGAGCCGGGCGAGGCGGCGCTTCCCGTTCCCCCGATCAAGTGAGCCGCAGCATGGCCTATCCCCGGGATCTGACCGGCAAACTCGCCCTCATCGTCGGCGGTGCCGGCGCGATCGGTGCCGCCACCGGCCGGATGCTGGCCGAAGCCGGCGCCACCATCCTCGTCACCCATAGGCCGGGGGAGGATCACGGCCGCGCCGCCGCCGATGTCGTCGCCGGCCTGCCGGGCGGGCGCGACCACGCCGCCTATCCTGCCGATGTGGTGGACACCGCGTCTCTCGTCGCGCTGCGTGGGGAGATCGAACGGCGCTACGGCCGGCTCGACATCCTGGTCAACGCCGCCGGCTTCACCAAGCCGGTGCCGCACGCCGATCTCGACGCGCTGGACGACGCCTTCATCGACCGCATGTTCCAGGTCAACTGGCGCGGCCAGTTTGCGACGATCCGCAGCTTTGCACCGCTGCTGAAGGCCTCCGGCGACGGGCTGGTGGTCTCGATCTCCTCGATCGCGTCCTTCACCGGGGTCGGGTCGAACATCGCCTATTGCGCGGTCAAGGCCGGCATCGACGTCATGACCAAGGCGCTGGCCCGCGCCTTGGCGCCCGAGGTGCGGGTGCTGGCCGTGTCGCCCGGCGTGGTCGACACCGCCTTCGTTCCCGGCCGCGGCCCGGATTTCAACGACAAGGTCGCGGCCTCCACCCCGCTGCGGCGGATCGGCGGGGTCGAGGACATCGCCGCGGCGATCGCCGCCTGCGCCACCCATCTCGGCTATTCCACCGGCCATATCATCCAGGTGGATGGCGGCCGCGCGCTTTAGGGAGACCATGGCAATGCTGGACAAGGTCATCATCACCTGCGCGATCACCGGCAATTTGACGACGCCGGAGCAGACGCCGCACCTGCCGATCACGCCGGTGCAGATCGCGCAGTCGGCGCTGGAGGCGGCGAAGGCCGGCGCCGCGATCGCGCATATCCATGTGCGGGACCCGCAGACCGGCCGGCCGTCGATGGCGATCGAGCTGTATCGCGAGGTGGTCGACCGCATCCGCGACGGCAACCCGGATCTGATCCTCAACATCACCACCGGGCCGGGCGGGCGCTTCGTGCCCTCGGTCGACGACCCGAAGACCTACGCCCCCGGCACGACGCTGATGGTGCCGGAGCAGCGGGTGGAGCACATCGCCGTGCTGAAGCCGGAGATCTGCACCCTCGACCTCAACACCATGAATTCGGGCCGGGAGGTCGTGATCAACACGCCCGGCAATGTCCGACGCATGGCCAAGGTGATCCGCGACAGCGGGGTGAAGCCGGAGATCGAGCTGTTCGATTCCGGCGACATCGCCCTGCTGAACGACCTGGTGAAGGACGGCACGCTCGACCCCGCGCCGATGTGCTCGATCGTCATGGGCGTTAAATACGGATTCCAGCCGGGCCCGGAGACGGTGCTGTATGCCCGCGGCCAGCTGCCGGCGAACGCGACCTGGACCGCCTTCGGCATCGGCCGCACCACCTTCCCGATGGTGATGCAGTCCCTGCTCGCCGGTGGCCATGTCAGGGTCGGGCTGGAGGATGCGGTCTATATCGCGCGGGGCGAGCTGGCGCCGTCCAACGCCGCGCTGGTGGAGAAGGCGCGGCGGCTGGTCGAGGCGCTGGGACCGACGATCGCCACCCCGCAGGAGGCGCGGCGGCTGCTCGGCCTCGACCGGGCCGCGGCCTGACCATGGCCTGGTCCCTGGCCTCGGTCGCGCGCCTTGCCATCATCGTCCTGATCGGCCTGGCACCGCGGTTGGCCCTGGCCGACGACACCGGCATCGAGATCCGTCGCGACGTGGCCTATGCCCAGGCCGGTGCGACGCCGCTGCTGGGCGATCTCTATCTGCCGCGGCCTGCCGGCAAGGCACCTGTCATCGTGGCGGTGCATGGCGGCGCCTGGCAGTCGGGCAGCCGCGCCCTCTACCAGTATTGGGGGCCGTTCCTGGCGAAGCGGGGCTATGCCGTCTTCGCCATCGACTATCGCCTGTCGCAGCCGGGGCTGAAGACCTATCCCGAGGCGGTGTCCGACGTGCGCGCAGCCATCCGCTATCTCAAGGCTGACGCCAACGGCCTCGGCGTCGACGGCAGCCGCCTGGCCCTGATGGGCGATTCCGCCGGGGCCCAGCTGTCCGCCCTGGTCGCCCTGACCGACCGGGTGCCGGGGGAGACGGCCGACGAGGCCGGCGACGGCGGGGTCAAGGCGGCGATCCTGTTCTACGGCGTCTATGACATGGCGGCGCAGTGGCATCACGACCAGCTGGCCCGGCCGAACGACCAGATCACTCAGAAGTTCATCGGCACCTCGCCGATCCAGGATCGCCGCGCCTATTTCGACGCCTCGCCGATCAGCTATCCCCAGCAGGATGGCCGCGGCGTCTCGTTCTTCCTGACCTGGGGCACGACCGACACCACGGTCGATCCGCACAGCCAGTCCGAGGCCTTCGCCGCGGCCTTGTCGGAAGCCGGGAAATACGTCCGCACCGTCGTGGTGCCCTTCGCACCGCATTTCTGGAGCATCGATCCGATCGAGGAGGAGGGCAGCTACACCGGCGTTGTGGCGCCCCGGTTGCTCCGCTTCCTCCAGGACAGGCTCTGAGGCGTGAGGGTGTCATGACCATCCATGGGCTGGACGGCGAACAGCCTGAAATTGCCGACGAGGTCTGGGTCGCCCCCAGCGCCGATGTCATCGGCCGCATCCGCCTCCACCGGGCCGTCAGCGTCTGGTTCGGCGCCGTGCTGCGCGGCGACAATGAGTGGATCGAGGTCGGGGCGGAATCGAACATCCAAGACAGCGCGGTGCTGCACACCGACATGGGGGCGCCGCTGGTGCTCGGCGAGCGCTGCTCGGTCGGGCATCGCGCCATCCTGCATGGCTGCATCATCGGCGAGGGCTCGCTGGTCGGGATGGGCGCGACGATCCTCAACCACGCCGTGATCGGCCGGCATTGCCTGGTCGGCGCCAACGCGCTGGTGACCGAGGGCAAGGTGTTCCCCGATCGGTCGCTGATCGTCGGCGCCCCGGCGCGGGTGGTAAAGACGCTCGACGAGGCGGCGGTCGAACGCTGCCTCGCGGTCGCGGCCCGCTACGTCGCCAATGGCCGCCGCTTCGCCGCCGGGCTGCGGCCGCTGAGCCACGGCTGAGGAACGTCCCGATGTCGACGAGGCTCCAGGTGAACGGCAGGGAGATCGACCTCGACAGCGCCGGCGGGTCGACCCTGTTGCTGGCCCTGCGCAACGAACTCGGTCTCAAGGGCACGCGCTTCGGCTGCGGCGAGGAGAATTGCGGCGCCTGCACGGTGCTGGTCGATGGCGGGCTGCACTATGCCTGCAGCCTGTTCGTCGAAGACACGGCGGGAAAGCGCGTCGAGACCGTGGAGGGGCTGCATGGACCAGTGGCCGATGCCCTGCGCGCCGGGCTGGTCGAGGCCGGGGCCGGCCAGTGCGGCTATTGCCTGAGCGGCATCTTCGTCACGGCGCATGAATTGCTGTCCCGGCCGGGGCGGCCAGAGATGGCAGAGGTGAAGCAGGCGCTGTCCCGCAACCTCTGCCGCTGCGGCGCCCATGGCAGCATCCTGCGCGGCATCGCGCGGGCGATCGACATCATCGCGGCGGGCGGCGGTTATGGCGAAGCCTGAGGCCGCGACCCTGCCGCCGGGCCCGAGCCGGCGTCTCGGCGCCTGGTTCGACCTCGGTGTGCCGGGCCAAATCACACTCAAGACCGGCAAGGTCGAGCTGGGGCAGGGCATCCTTACCGCGCTGCGCCAAATCGCGGCGGAGGAGCTGGACCTGCCCTTGTCCGCGATCGCAGTCGTGTCCGGCGACACGGCGGTTTCGCCTTTCGAAGGCGGCACCGTCGGCAGCATGTCGATCCAGGATTCGGGGCCGATGGTCCGCGCTGCTGCAGCCGAACTGCGGCAGCGGTTGATGCAGGCGGCGGCGTTGCGAGCGAATCTGTCGGCCAGTGAGCTGGCGATCGCCGCCGGGCAATTCCGTCACCGGGATAACGATCTCGGCGACAGTCTCTGGACCGTCGCAGCGGAGATCGATCTGGACGCGGAGATCACCGGCGCCGCACCGGCGAAGCGGCCGGACGAATACCGGATCGTCGGCACCAGTCCGGCCCAGATCGGGCTGGCCGACCGGATCGGCGGCGGCGCCTATATCCACGACATCGACCTGCCCGGCATGCTGCATGGCCGGATCCTGCGGCCGCCGCATCCGCAGGCCCGGCTGGGCGCGGTGGCGATCGACAGGGTCGCGTCGATGCCGGGTGTCGTCCATGTCCTGCAGGAAGGCGACCTGATCGGCGTCGTCGCGGCCGACGAACATGCGCTGTCGCTGGCGATGGAGCGGCTGGGCCGTGCCTGCGACTGGCAGCTGCCGCAGCCCAACGACCGCAGCCGGTCGGTGCAGGAGATCTTGGAGCAGCACGCCAGCCGGGACAGCGTCATCCGCGACGATGCCGGCGCGACGGAAGGGGCCGGCGGTGGCCGGCTGAAGGCGATCTACACCAAGCCGCTGATCGGCCATGGCTCGATCGGGCCGTCCTGCGGCATCGCCGTGGTCGAGCCCGACGGCATTTCGGTGTGGAGCCATTCCCAGTCGGTCTTCGCCCTGCGCGACCAGATCGCCCGGGTGACCGGAATTGCCGCCGACCGGGTCCGGGTGCGGCACGCCCGGGGCGCCGGCTGCTATGGCCACAACGGCGCCGACGACGCGGCGATGGATGCGGTGCTGCTGGCCCGGGCCGTGCCGGGCCGGCCGGTCCGGGTGCAGTGGACGCGGCGGGACGAGCTGGTGTCCGAACCGCTGGGGTCGCCGATGCGGGTACGGCTGGCGGCCACCGTCGACGGCGGCCGGATCACGGGCTGGGAGTTGGAGACGCGGTCGGGCACCCATATCCGCCGTCCCGGCTGGAACGGCGAGGTCAATCTGCTGGCCCCGGCCGCGGCGGCGGGGGCCTGGGCCTTCGACGGGCAGAAGGACCTGCCGATCCACAATGGCGGCACCAAGAACGCCGTCGCGCTGTACGACATGCCGCAGCGGGTCACCCATCAATTCGTGCCGGACCTGCCGTTCCGCCTGTCGACGCTGCGGTCGCTCGGCGCCTTCGCCAATGTTTTCGCCATCGAAAGCTTCATGGACGAGCTGGCCGATGCCGCCGGCATCGACCCGGTCACGTTCCGGCTGGCGCATCTGCCGGATCCGCGCGCCCGGGCGGTGATCGAGCGCGCGGCGGCGATCGGCGGCTGGTCGGAGCCGTGCCCGGACGGTTGGGGCCGGGGCCTGGGTTTTGCCCGGTTCAGGAACGCCGGGTCCTATTGCGCGGTCGTCGCCCTGGTTTCGGTCGAAGAGCAGGTCGAACTGCAGCGGCTGTGGGCGGTGGTGGATGCCGGGCTGGCGATCAACCCGGCCGGCGTCGCGGCGCAGATCGAAGGCGGCATGCTGCAGGCCGCGAGCTGGGCGCTGAAGGAGGCGGTGCCGACCGAAGGCACCCTGCTGACGGCGGAAACCTGGCGCGACTACCCGATCCTGGGCTTTGCCGAGGTGCCCGAGACCAGCGTCGAGGTGATCCAAAATTCCGGGGAGGAGTCGACCGGGGTCGGCGAAGCCTCGCTCGGCCCCACTGCCGGCGCCATCGGCAACGCCGTGGCGCGGGCGCTGGGCATCCGCATCCGCGACCTGCCGCTGACGCGCGACCGCGTGGTCGACGCGATCATGAACAGCTAGGCGGCCTGGCTAGAGCAGCACGACCTTGGGGAATTCCGCGACCAGGTGGTCGATGAAGGCCCGGACCGATGGCAGCAGGCCATGCCGGAACGGGATCAGGGCGCTGATGCTGGCGTCGCCCGCCGACCAGCCCGGCAGCAGCCGGACCAGATCGCCGGACAGGACCTCCTCCCGGCAGACATAGCCGGGCAGGGCCACGATCCCCAACCCGGACCGGGCGGCCTGCTTCAGCACCACCATGTCGTCGCTGGCCAAGCGCGGCTCGATCGGGATGGTGACGGTGGCCAGGTCGGGTTCGGCGGGCTTGCGCAGCCGCCAGACGGGCGCCACGCCGGTCCGCATCATGAACAGCGAGGCGTGCCCGACCAGGTTTTCGGGCCGGTCCGGGCTGCCGTGCCGTTCGATCCAGCCGGGGCCGGCGAACAGGAACCAGGGGGTCGGGGCCAGGGTGCGCTGCACCAGGGTCGAATCCGGCAGCGGCGCCGAATGGGCGCGGATGGCGACATCGTAGTTCTCGCCGACGATGTCAACGCGGGTGTCCGTGACATGCTGGACGAGGTTGACCTTGGGATAGCGGGCGATGAAGTCCGGGATCATCTGCTTCATCGCGAATTGCGCGGTGGCGACGGCGGCGGTGAAGCGGATCGTGCCGCTGGGCTCCGATAGCCGCTGGCGAATGGCGTTCTCCGCCTGCTCGGCCTGCTGCAGCATGCCGAGGGCGTGGCGGTAGAATTCGGTGCCGGCATCGGTCATCCCGAAATGCCGCGAGGTGCGGTTGAGCAGGCGCGCGCCCAGCCCGGCCTCGAGCTGCTGGATGCGGTGGCTCAGCGTGGATTTCGGCACCCGCAGCGCCCGCCCGGCGGCGGTGAAGCCGCCACGGTCGACGACCTGGACGAAGTAATAGAAGTCGTTCAGGTCGAGCATGACATCGGCCAATCCGTCGGACGCTAAGTCCACAACTTGGCAACTTCCTGGACAGTGGTCGAGGCCTCAGTTTCAGAGCCGGCCCGCCTGATACCGGCGGGCATCCCTCGAACGGAGTCCTCATGGAGCGACGCGATTTCCTGCAGCAGGCCGGCCTTGGCGCCGCCGCCGCAGCCCTCGTGGCGGCCCCGACCATCACGGCCGCGGCTGCCACGCCTGCCATCCCCCAGACCAACCACCCGGAGAACACTGACATGACCGGCGAACCGAAGCGGGCCTATGAGGCCCTGACATCCGACAATGCGGCCCTGTTGCTGGTCGACCACCAGATCGGCCTGATGACCGGCGTGCGCGACATCCCGGTCGGGGAGCTCAAGCACAATGTGATCGGGCTGGCCAAGGCGGCCCGGATCCTGAAGATCCCGACCATCGTCACCACCACCGCCGCCGGTAGCCTGTGGGGGCCGACGGTGCCCGAGCTGGTCGAGGCACTGCCCGGCATCGAGATCATCGACCGGTCCTCGGTCAATGCCTGGGACGAGCCGCGGATCGTCCAGGCGGTGCAGGCGACGGGCCGCCGGAAGCTGATCATCGCCGGCATCTCGCTCGAGGTCTGCGTCGCCTTTCCGGCGATCAGCGCGATCGGTGCCGGCTATGAGGTCTATGCCGCGGTCGATGCCTCCGGCACCTTCAGCGAGACCAAGCGCATCACCGGCCTGCTGCGCATGAACCAGGCTGGCGTGACCCTGTCGGACTACGCCACGCTGATGGTCGAGGTGCTGAAGGACAACGGGCACCCGGAAGCCGGCGCGGTCTATGGCGCGCTCGACATGCCCTTCGCCACGCTGGTCGGGCAGCTCTCCGCCGCCTACGCCCGGAAGCACGCGTAGCGATCAGGCCGGCGACTGGCAGGTCGGGGCCCCTTGTGGCGGGGCGATGACCTGCTGGACCGCCGGGGGCTGGGCCCGCGCCATGGCGATCACGTCGCCGCTGGTCGGTTCATGGCCCATGAATGTGGCGACGGCCAGGATCACGAACAGCCCGCCGGCGCCGAGCCAGCTCATCGCCACCTCGTCCCAGCTCAGGGTCAGGCGTTCGACCGGCGGGCTCCAGCCAGCGTCGGCAGGGACGGGACGATTGGGCAGGGTGGATGGTGCGTCTCGCATGGGACACCCTTTCACTGGATATCTCTCGCAGCATGGTCGCCGCGTGTCGCAGAGCTGTGCCGCGCAAGGACTGGTTTGTCGCAAAGTGTCGCCGGCCTTGCCGATAACCTCGGGGGCGACGGGTCGATCCGCGGCATCGATGTATCGACTTCCGCGGCGGCGCCTTTATTCCCGGCCCGACACAGTCTGATACAATTTTTCCCGCGGCCCCCGGCGCCGCCTTCGCTATCGTGGCCCCGGAGCGCCCGATGGAATCTGTCCCTCATATCGTCGTCGTCGACGACCACCGCGACATCCGCGACCTCGTCGGCCGGTACCTGTCCCAGCACGGCTACCGCGTTAGCGTCGCCGAGAGCGCCGAGGCGCTGCGCCGGGTGCTGGAGCGGGCCGCGCCCGACCTCGTCGTGCTCGACGTCATGATGCCGGGCGAGGATGGCCTGTCCGTCTGCCGGACCCTGCGCGGCACCACCGACCTGCCGGTGATCCTGCTGACCGCGATGGCGGAGGAGACCGACCGGATCGTCGGGCTGGAGATCGGCGCCGACGACTATCTGACCAAACCGTTCAACCCGCGCGAGCTGCTGGCCCGGATCAAGGCGGTGCTGCGCCGGGTCAACAGCCTGCCGCCGCAGCGTGGCCGGTTGAAGGCCAGGACGCTGCGCTTCGACCGCTGGCAGCTCGATGTCGGCCGGCGCGAGCTGATCGGCCGGGACGGCGTGGCGGTGCCGCTCAGCACCGCGGAGTTCCGGCTGCTGAACGCCTTCCTCGACCATGCCGGGCTGGTGCTCAGCCGCGACCAGCTGATGGACCTGACCGTCGGCCGCACCGCCGATGTCTTCGACCGCAGTATCGACAACCAGGTCAGCCGGCTGCGCAAGAAGATCGAAGCCGACCCGCGGACCCCGGCGCTGATCCGGACCCATTGGGGCGGCGGCTACAGCTTCACGGCGGAGGTCGAGCCGGCATGAGGCGGCTCTGGACCCGCAGTCTGGCGGCCCAGTTCATCGGCTTCATGCTGCTGGCCCTGGTCGTGTCGCAGGGCATCGGCTACCTCGTCTCCTGGGATGAGCGCGGCCATGCGCTGAAGGCCGCGGGCAAGAGCGATTTCCTCAGCCGGTCGGCGTCGCTGGCCCAGCTGCTGGAGACGATGCCCCCGGCGCAGCGCGGCGATATCCTGCATGGCATCACCACCGCCTATACCCGCTACTGGATCTCGGACACCGATCCCGGGGACGGTGTGGCCTGGAGCCAGGAGGCGTGGGCGCAACTGGCCAAGCCGCTGCCGGTGCTGCGCTTCGGCAAAGCGCCGGTGGCGCGGGAGGATGCGTTGGCGCAGCAGGGCGGGGCCGGCAATGCCGTCGCCGCGACGGAGCCCTGGATCGAGCTGCCGGCCGACAGCTGGCCGCTGCCGCACCCGGCGCGGTTCCTTCATCTCGACGACGCCTACAGCCTGGGGCTGGCGGCGCAGCTCGATGGCGGGGCGTGGCTCAACGTCGCCTTTGCCAAGTCCTACGGCAATTCGTTCTGGGCGCGGCAGCCGGCCGTGTCCCTGGCGATCACCGCGATCGTGCTGTCGCTGATCGGCGTCTTCGTCGCCCGCGGCATCACCCGGCCGATGCGGCGCCTGGCGGTGGCGGCCGAGGCGCTGGGCCGCGGCGAGGCCGTGACGCCTCTGCCCGAGGCCGGGCCCGACGACATCCGCAACACCGC
>NZ_JBYRFX010001070.1:0-2320 GCF_057815775.1 Inquilinus sp. | reverse complement strand
CCCCCTGCGCCATGCGCGACCTCGCCATCACGGCGCTATCAGGCACGGCGGTCGACTGGCATGTGATGTTCACCTCCCCCAGCCAGCGCGGCCTGTGTGCGGCGGTACAGGCGGGGCTGGCGATCTCGGTGATGACGCGCCATGAGATCGAGCCCGGCATGAGGGTGGTCGACGGCCAATACGGCCTGCCGGCCCTGCCGCAGGGCGATTTCACCCTGGTCTGGAGCCCCGGCGGCAAGACCGCCGCGGCGCGCGAGTTCGGCCGGATGATCCTGGCCATGCCGGAACCGCTGGCCGCGCCTACGCCGCGGCTGGTGGCGAACGCCTAAGACATCCGCCATCCCCTTGACCAATTCCGCAATCCGATCCTAGGCTGACTCGCAATTAAGGAAGCAGTTCCGCAATAACGGAACCAACACTTCCAGGCAGCAAGGAGGCTCATCATGTCGGGATCGGATCGGGGCGAAACCGGTTTGCCGGAGACAGCCGGAACGGACCATGCGACAGGCATGTCGCGACGCACGGTGCTGGGCGGCACCGCCACACTGGCCTTGGGGATGGCGATGGCGAAGGATGCAGGCGCGGCGCAGGCCAAGGCGCCGGGCAAATCCCGGCTGCTCTATATCTGCAGCTACACCGGCAAGACCGGCAACGGCCCGGGCATCACCCTGGCCCGGCTGGACGGCGACAAGGGCCGGCTGGAGATCGTCAAGAGCTTCGCCGGGCCGAACCCGTCCTGGCTGGCCTTCGCCCCGGACGGCGCCCACGCCTATGCGGTCAACGAGATCGAGGACTTTGGCGGCGGCAAGCAGGGCTCCGTCACCGCCTACAGCGTCGACCGCGAGACCGGCGACCTGACCATGCTGAACACCGTCGGCTCCGGCGGCACCGGGCCGGCCTATTGCAGCGTGCATCCCGCCGGCCGGCATGTGCTGGTGGCGAATTACGGCGGCGGCCAGGTCGCCGTGCTGCCGATCGCCGCGGACGGGTCGCTGCAGGCCGCCACCGACGTGCAGGCGCCGCAGGGCCCGACCGGCCCGGCCACGGCCGCCGCCGCACCGCCCGGCAGCTTCGCCTTCAGCGGCCATGATGCGTCGCACGCCCATATGATCGAGGCCGACCCGCAGGCGCGCTTCGTGCTGAGCACCGATCTCGGCCAGGACCGCACCTATGTCTGGACCCTGGATGCGGCGGCCGGGAAGCTGCACCCGGCCGACCCGGCCTTCTTCCCCGCCGCCTCCACCGGCTCCGGCCCGCGCCACTTCGCCTTCCACCCGAATGGCCGGGTGCTCTACACGGTCTATGAGGAGGCGTCGCAGCTCGCGGTGCATTCCTACGATCCCGCCACCGGCCACGCCGCCCTGCTACAGCAGACCGGCACGCTGCCGCCGGGTTTCGCCGGCTCCAGCTTCGCCTCGGCCCTGGCGATCAGCCATGACGGCCGCTTCCTCTATGCCGGCAACCGGCTGCACAACAGCACCGCCATCTTCGCCATCGAGCATGACGGCAAGGTGCGCTGGCTGGATGCGGAATGGACCCGCGGCGACTATCCGAACCAGGTGGCGCTGGACCCGACCGGCCGGTTCCTGTTCGCCTGCAACCGGCGCAGCGACCAGGTCACCGTGTTCCATGTCGACCCGCACAGCGGCAAGCTGGCCTTCACCGGCCAGTACCTGCCGGTGGGCAGCCCGAACATGGTGGTGTTCCCGCCGGCCTGACCTCCTCAGTCGATTTCCACCACCACTTTCCCGGCGGCATCGCCCGCGGCCACTGCGTCATGCGCGGCAGCGGCGGTCTCCAGGGTGAAGCGGCGGGGGTCGAGGATCGGCGCCAGCGTGCCGGCCTCGGCCAGGCCGGCCGCCTGGCGCAGGATCTCGCCGTGCCGGGCCCGGCCCTCGCCGGTCAGCAGCGGCAGCAGGGTGAAGACGCCGGAATAGGTCGCGGCGCGGAACGACAGCGGCGCCAGCAGGTGGTTGCCCCAGCCCAGGCAGCTAACGACATGGCCGAAGCGCCGCACCGCCTGGAACGAGGCGTCGAGCACGGGACCGCCGACCGTGTCGTAGACCAGGTCGAAGCCACGCCCGCCGGTGTGGGTCGCGACATAGGCCGCCACCATCTCGGCGGCATGGTCGATCGGCGTGGCGCCGAGGCGCGCCACCCGGTCTTGTTGCGCGGCCGAGGCGGTGGCGAAGACCCGGGCCCCGAAGGACTTGGCGATCTGCACTGCGACATGGCCGACGCCGCCGGCGCCGCCCTGGATCAGCACGGCCTGCCCCTCCCGCACATTCGCCCGGTCGACCAGCCCTTCCCAGGCGGTGAT
>NZ_JBYRFX010001069.1:0-3116 GCF_057815775.1 Inquilinus sp. | reverse complement strand
TGCGTGCTGGTGCTGTTCCCGCTGTTCTGGCTGGGCTATTACGCCGTCACCGACAAATCAGGGTCGCCGACCCTGGCGAATTTCGGCCGCCTGCTGTCCGATGCCACCATTCACCGCGCCTTCCTGATCGCGATGGCGATGGCCGCCTGCGTCGGGCTGTTCTCCTGCCTGGTGGCCACGCCGCTGGCCTGGCTGGTGGCCCGCACCGACATGCCGGGACAGCGCGTCATCCGCAGCCTGGTGACGGCATCCTTCGTGACCCCGCCCTTCCTCGGTGCCATCGCCTGGGCGATGCTGGCCGCCCCCAACAGCGGCATCCTCAACAACATCTACCGCTGGGCCTTCGACCTCGATGCTTCGAACGTCCTGTTCAACATCTACACCTTCCCGGGCCTGGTCTTCGCCATCACCTGCTATTCCTTCCCCTTCGTCTTCACGCTTGTGGCCAATGCCTTCGACAAAGTGCCGTCCGACCTGGAAGACGCATCGGCCATCCTCGGCGGCAAGCCTTGGGCGACCCTGCGGCGCATCACCCTGCCCATGGTCCTGCCCGCGATCCTGGCCGGCGCCCTGATCGCGATCGTCCAGGCCTTCACCATGTTCGGCTCGCCGGCCATCCTCGCCCTCCCGGCAGGCTTTCATGTGCTGACGACGAAGATCTGGAGCTACTTCCAGTTCCCGCCGCGGCTCGATCTCGCCGCGGCCAGCGCCGTGCCCCAGCTGATCGTCACCATGCTGCTGCTGTGGCTGCAGAAATGGCTGCTCGGGCGGCGCGGCTACACCGTGCTGGGCGGCAAGAGCGGCACGCCCCGCCGCACCAAGCTTGGCCGCTGGAAATGGCTGGCCGGGGCCTATGTACTGCTCATCCTGTGCGTCACCATCGTGTTCCCGTATCTCGCCCTGCTGAAAGTCGCCCTGACCCACAACCTGTCCGAGCCGCTGAGCTGGAGCGCGCTGACCCTGCACAATTTCGAGTTCGTGCTGTTCGAATTCTCCGGCACGCAGCTGGCGATCTGGAACACGCTGATCCTCGGCGTGTCGACGGCGACCATCGCCACCGGCATGGCGCTGGTCATCTCCTACCTGGTCGCGCGGCGCGCGGTGCCTGGCTCGTCCCTGCTCGGCATCCTGGCGATGGCCCCGATCGCCGTCCCCGGGATCGTGCTCGGCGTCGGGCTGTTCCTGGCCTATGCCAACCCGGCATTCCGGCTCTACGGCACCCTGTGGATCCTGCTGATCGCCTTCCTGACAATCGAGCTGCCATCCGGCTATCAGCAGCTCTCGGCCGCCTTCCACGGCGTGCATCCGGAGCTGGAGGAGGCCAGCCGCATCCTCGGCGCCTCGCGGCTGCGAAGCCTGTGGCAGATCACGGCGCCGCTGCTGCGGACCAGCGTCATCGCCGCCTGGTGCTTCGTCTTCATCGGCACCATCCGCGAGCTGTCGGCCACGATCCTGCTGACGACGTCACAGACCAAGCTGGTCTCGGTGATCATCTATGATCTGAACGAAAGCGGCGACTATGGCGCCATTGCCGTCCTGGGCATCCTCCTGCTGGTGGTGTCGTTCACCGTCGTCTTCATCGCCCACAAGCTGCCGCTATTGGGCGGCCCCGGCGCCAGGACCAGGACAAACTGACGGGGCCGGCGGATCCGGCCACGGTCGGGCCGCTTGACAACCAGGGGCTCGCCTCCGTTATGGCTATACCAGGATGATGTGGATTTCCCAGACATGACGGACACGACCGACAACACGCCGGGGCTCTCGCAGATCGATTTCCTGCGCACCCGCTCGCTGACGACCGTCGTCCAGGTGGAAATCGAGCGCATGATCGTGGACGGCGAATTCACCCCGAATGAGCGGATCAACGAGAACGCCCTGGCCCAGCGCCTCAAGGTCAGCCGCGGGCCGATCCGCGAGGCCTGCAGCGCCCTCGCAGCCCTCGGCCTGATCCAGGTCATCCCCAATCGCGGCTTCTTCGTGCGGGAGCTCAGCAGCGACGAGGCGCGCGACGTCTCGGAGGCCCGGGCCTGCGTCTTCGCCTCGCTCGCGATGTGCGCCGCCATGCGGGTCAGCGACACCGAGATCGTGAAGCTGCGCGGCCTGGTCGACCGGATGGACGGGATCACCGCCACCGGGGAGGCGAGCCTCTACTATCCGGTCAATCTGGAATTCCACGCCGAGCTGGCGCGGGCGTCCGGCAACAGCCGCCTGGCGCAGATCTATCTCGGCCTGGCCCGCGAGCTGCACATCCAGCGCTATCGCGCTTTGGCCAGCGGCGATGTGCTCGACGTTTCCAATGCCGAGCATCGCGCGATCTTCGACGCCGTGGCGGCCCGCGACGCGCAGCGTGCCTTTGCGGCCGGGTATGCGCATATCATCAACGGCATGTCGCGCACGCGCCGGGCGGCGCTGGCCCACCGCCATCCGCCGGAAGGCTGAGGCCGGGCGCCTCGGCGGTTCAGTAGAGCATCGAACATCCGGCACGGCTGCCCCCTGCGAAGGCGGGGCCCGGACATATGCCTTCTCACCAGCACGGCGAGCCTCAGAGTTCGCATTTTGTCGGCTGAAAATTGTTGACAGTTTACCAAGACTGACCCCGTAATCTCCTCATCAGGTCTCATCCACAGCCAGTTCAGGCATCGCGGGATGGACTCAGGTCTCAACGATGATGGGGAAGGAACGATGGGCAACGCCGCGCAGGCTGGTCTCACGAAATACGTGGCTGGCTTCGTTTCCGACACCAAACTGGCGGATGTGCCGGGCGACGTGATTGCGCTCGGGAAGAAATCCATCCTCGACGGGCTGGGCCTCGCCCTCTCCGGCTCGGTGGCCCGCAGCGGCGAGCTGGTCCGCCGGCACCTCGACGAACTCGGCCTGCAGCCGGGGGCGGCGACGGTGATCGGGGCCGGCCGCAAGGTCGCCCCCCGCTTCGCCGCCTTCGCCAATGGCGTCGGCATCCACGCCGACGACTATGACGACACCCAGCTGGCGGTGGGGTGGGTCAGCAGCCCATAGACGCGGTCCGCGGCCACCGCCAGCTGGGTGTCGTCATAGTCGTCGGCGTGGATGCCGACGCCATTGGCGAAGGCGGCGAAGCGGGGGGCGACCTTGCGGCC
>NZ_JBYRFX010001068.1:0-8322 GCF_057815775.1 Inquilinus sp. | reverse complement strand
TCCGGTGCTCACGGACGTTAAGTCCGCTGCGCGCCGGTTCTCGAAAACCGCGCCAGCCGACTCGCCGGAGCGACTTCCGGGACGGACTCTCGTCAGGCTTCCACCAGCCGCGCCACGACGTCGAGCAGCACCTCCGCCCCGGCCGCGAGGTGCCCGGGTTCGGTGAATTCGGCCGGGTTGTGGCTGATGCCGCCGTGGCTGGGCACGAAGATCATCGCCGCCGGCGCGATCCGGGCCATCATCTGGGCGTCGTGGCCGGCGCCGGAGGTCATGCGCCGCCAGCCATGGCCGCGCGCCGCCGCCGCTTCGGCGATCAGCCCGGCCAGGCCGGGGTCGAACCGCACCGGGCTGAAGCGGGCCAGCCGCTCCGTCGCGATCGTCAGCCCCTCCGTCTCCGACAGCCGGTCGAGGAAGGCGGCGAGCGCGTGCTCGGCCGCTGCCAGCCGCTCCTCTTCCGGGTCGCGCAGATCGACCGTGAAGACCGCGCGTGACGGGATCACGTTGATCGCGTCGGGTTCGAAGCGCAGCGACCCGACGGTGGCCAGGGTGCCGGCATTGGCGCCGGCCACCCGGTCGCGCAGATGGGCGATCACCCGCGCCGCGGCCAGCCCGGCATCGCGGCGGGCGACGATCGGCGTCGTGCCGGCATGGTTGGCGGTGCCGTTGATCGTCACCCGCTGCCATGAGATGCCCTGCAGCGAATCGACCGCGCCGATGGTCAGCCCCGCCGCCTCCAGCACCGGCCCCTGCTCGATGTGCAGCTCCAGATAGGCGGATGGCCGGATCGAACCGGGCGCCAAGTCGCCGGCATAGCCGATGCGCGCCAGCTCCTCGCCCAGCACCGCGCCGTCGGTGCCGATGCTGGCCAAAGCGGTGTCGAGGTCCAGCCCGCCGGCATGGACCAGCGACCCCATCATGTCGGGCTGGAACCGCACCCCTTCCTCATTGGTGAAGGCGGCGACGGCGATCGGCCGCACCGGGGTGACGCCCGCCGCACCCAATGCCTCGACCACGGCCAGCCCGGCCAGCACGCCGTAGCAGCCATCATAGATCCCGGCGTCGATCACGCTGTCGATGTGGGATCCGATCATCACCGGGTCCGGCCCGGTCCCGCCCGGTGCGGCATCGCCGGCCACCGGCCAAAGGCCGAAGATGTTGCCGATGCGGTCGACCCGCACTTCCAGCCCGGCCTCGCGCATCCAGCCGGCCAGCAGGTCGCGGCCCTCGCGGTCGGCATCGCTTGCCGCCAGCCGGGCCAGCGCGCCCGACGGGCCGCGGCCGACCTGGCCCAGGCGCTGCAGCCGGTCGAGCAGCCGGGCATGGTCGATGATGGGGGCGGTCATGGCGCGATCCGGGACAGTGGCGGCCGCAGGATATCGCGACCCTTGGGCGATCGGTTTGCGGATTTGCCCGCCCGGCGCAAAGGCTTTGCGCGTTTCAGGGCATGGCTTCCGATGTGTCCCGGCATCCTCTAGGGTTTGCCGGACGAATGCCCGGGAGGACCGCATGGCCGACACCATCACCTACCTCACCACGACCCGCTTCGGATCGGGCGCGATCGACCTGCTGCCGCAGGAACTGGCCGAGCTCGGCATCCGCCAGCCGCTGCTGGTCACCGATCCCGGGTTGGCGGCGCTGCCGCTGCTCGGCCGGGTGCGCGCCCTGCTGCCGGCGGAGCATGCGCTGTTCGCCGAGACGCCGGCCAACCCGACGGAGGCGGCGGTCGATGTGGCGTTCGACGCCTTCCGGCATGGGGTCTGCGACGGGCTGGTCGCGCTCGGCGGCGGGTCGGCGATGGATCTGGCCAAGGCGGTGGCGCTGCGCGCGACCCATGCCGGCGTCCTGGCCGAGTATGCGCTGATCGAAGGCGGCGCCGGCCGCATCGGGCCGGTGGCGCCGCTGGTCGCGGTGCCGACCACATCAGGCACCGGCAGCGAGGTCGGGCGCGGCGCCCTGATCACCCTGCGCGACGGCCGCAAGCTGGCACTGATCAGCCCGCACCTGATCCCCGCCCGGGCGATCTGCGACCCCGAGCTGACGGTCGGCCTGCCGCGGCTGCTGACCGCGGCCACCGGCATGGATGCGCTGACCCATTGCATCGAGACCTTCCTGTCGCCGCGCCATAACCCGCCGGCCGACGCCATCGCGCTGGATGGCGCCGGCCGGGTGATGCGCTTCCTGCCGCGGGCGGTGGCGAATGGTGCTGATCTGGAGGCTCGGTCGGAAATGATGATGGCGGCGCTGGAGGGTGGCCTGACCTTCCAGAAGGGGCTGGGCGCGGTGCACGGCCTGTCGCATGCGCTCGGCGCCATCCCGGACCCGGTGCTGCATCACGGCACGCTGAACGCGGTGATCCTGCCGGCGGTGCTGCGATTCAACGCGCCTGATGTGGGAGATAAATATGCCCGGCTGGCCCGGGCGATGGGCCTGGCCGAAGGGGCTGATCTTGCCGCCGCGATCGAGGATCTCAATGTCCGTCTCGGCCTGCCGAAAAGCCTGCGGGCGATGGGCGTGACCGAGGCGCATCGCGAGCGCGCGGTGGCCGGGGCGGTGGCCGATCATTCGACCGCCAGCAACGCCCGGCCGGTCACTTCGGCGGATTACGATGCCCTGTTTTTGGCCGCTCTCGGGGCCTGAGCAAAAAATCTAATCACCCGCGGGAACATCCCTATAGGCGAGACGTTTTACGGCTGCACGTCCGCATCGTGCATGAACCTCCCTGTTCAACTCGGGCCGGCCATCGGGTCGGCCCGATTTTTTGTCTGCGCTCCGGCGGCCATTCCACCCCAATCGGGGTGTAGATTCAGCCGGCCACCCTCTGATACCCAAGGCATGGGGCCCGGGCCCCCGGAATCGGGACGAGGATGAGATGGCGCGCGCAAGGTTGCGGGATCTGGGAATTTCGATCGGCCTGCTGCCGCCCGGCCCGAAGAACGGCATCACCGACGTGCCGGGCGTCCTGGTCGGCCAGGTGACGCTGGTCGAGGAATCGCCGCACATCATCCGCACCGGCATCACCGCCATCGTGCCGCAGGACGGCGCGATCTGGCGCCGCAACCTGTTCGCCGCCGGCCATGTGCTGAACGGCAACAGCGAGGTCACCGGCCTGACCTGGATCAACGAATTCGGCCTGCTGTGCGGCCCGCTGGCGCTGACCGGTACCTTCTCGATCGGCGCGGTGCATGAGGGCATGGTCGAGGCCGAGATGACACTCGACACCGGCGCCGACTTCAAGATGCCGCTGGTGTCGGAGACCTATGACGGCTGGCTGTCGGAGAGCGAGAACTTCGTGCTGCGGCCGCATCATGCGCTGGAGGCGCTGCGGGCCGCCACCGCCGACCCGGTCCGCGAAGGCAATGCCGGCGGCGGCACCGGCACCAACGCGCATGAGTTCAAGGCCGGCACCGGCACCGCGTCGCGGCTGGTGCCGCTCGGCGGCGAGGAATGGACCGTCGGCATCCTGGTGCAGACCAATTACGGCGACCGCGAGCGGCTGGTGCTGGACGGCGTGCCGGTCGGGCGCGAGATCCCGACCGACGACGTGCCCAGCTGCTTCACCGGCCGCAAGGTCGACGGCTCGATCCTGGTGGTGGTGGCGACCGACGCGCCGCTGTTCCCGCACCAGCTGAAGCGGCTGGCGCAGCGGGCCGGCCTCGGCCTGGCCCGGGCGGGCGGGCTCGGCTGGCCGGGCAGCGGCGACGTCTTCATCGCCTTTTCCACCGGCAACGATCTCGGCCAGGCCACCGACCCCAGCCGCAAGCTGCCGGTCGAGGGCCTGCGCATGCTGCCCGATTTCGCGCTGCAGCCGCTGCTCGGCGCCGTGGTCGAGGCGACGGAGGAGGCGATCTGGAACTCGCTGTGCGCCGCCGAAACCATGGCCGGGCGGCAGGGCCGCGTCAGCCACGCGCTGCCGATCGAACGGCTGCCCGACATCATGCGACGCTACGGACGCACTTGACGGCGCGGCCCCCCGGGATTCATGTGTCGGCATCGATCGCCACGGCCCCGGGACCCATGCGCCGACCCATCGCCCCGTTCCTCGCACGCCCGCTTCTGCTGCTCGGCCTCGCCCTGCTGCCCCTGGCCTGCGGGCAGGCGGATGCGGCGGAGGCCAAGCTGCCGATTCCCCGATTCGTCTCGCTGAAGTCGGACGAGGTCAACCTGCGCACCGGGCCCGGCACGCGCTATCCGATCGAATGGGTGGTCAGCAAGAAGGGCCTGCCGGTCGAGGTGATTGCCGAATTCGACACCTGGCGCCGGGTGCGCGACTGGGAAGGCATCGAAGGCTGGGTGCAGCAGGCGCTGCTGACCGGCCGCCGCAGCCTGGTGGTGACCGGCAAGGTCGAGCAGCCGATCTACAACGAGCCGAACGAAGGCTCCGGCCTGCTGGCGAAGGCGGAGCCAGGGGTGATCGGCGCGCTGCTGCGCTGCCCCGTCCCCAGCGGCCAGGCCGACTGGTGCTATGTCGACCTCAAGGGCTATCGCGGCTGGATGCACCGCGCCTCGTTCTGGGGCGCCTATCCCGACGAGAAGGTCGAGTAGGTCAGGCCCGGTGAGGCGTCTGGCTCAGTACAGCCCGCCGGTGCCCGTCAGCGCGTCCTGGCTGGTCTCGCCGAAGGTGTCGGTGACCGGCGGCGGGCCGGGCTCGGTGCCCGGTCGGAACGCTTCCATGATCACATCCGACCCGCCGGGTTCGGCGGCGTAGCCGTTGCGGCGGTCGACATAGGCGAAGCTGACGCCCGGCGGCACCGCGAAGCTGCCCGGGTCCTGCCCGGCCAGGGCGTCCTTGATGAAATCGCTGAAGATCGGCACGGCGATCGACCCGCCGGTGGCGCCGGCGCCGAGGCTGCGCGGCTTGTCGTAGCCGACGAAGATGCCGACCGCGAGATGCGGCGAGAAGCCGACGAACCAGGCGTCGTTCGAATCGTTGGTGGTGCCGGTCTTGCCGGCCAGCGGCAGGCCCAGCCCGGCGAGGCGGGCGGCGGTGCCGCGCTGGGTGACGCCCTGCAGGATCGAGATCATCTGATAGTTGGCGATCGGGTCGTCCAGCTGCTGCCCGAGCGGCTGGGCCGGCGCGCCCTGGCCGGTCCAGGTCCCGGTGCAGGGCACGCAGTCCGGCCGGGCCGGGGTCACGGTGCCCTGGGCCATGCTGCGGCCGTCACGGTCCTGCACCCGTTCGATCATGTAGGGGCTGATGCGATAGCCGCCATTGGCGATCATGGCATAGCCCGCGGTCAGCTTCAGCGGCGTGGTCTCGCCGGCGCCCAGCCCCATCGACGGGTACAGCGGCATGTTCTTGTAGACGCCGAAGGTCTCGGCCGTCTCCTTGACCGGCTGCATGCCCATCTCGACCAGCAGGCGCACGGTCATGACGTTGCGCGAGCGTTCGACGCCGGAGCGCAGCGTGGCCAGGCCGAGGAAGCCGCCGCCATAGTTGCGCGGGCGATAGCGGGCGATGCCTTCACCCTGGTCAACCGAGATCGGCGTGTCGTAGAGCAGGCTGGACGGGGTGTAGCCATGCTCCAGCGCCGACAGGTAGACGAAGGGCTTGAAGGCCGATCCCGGCTGGCGCTGCGCCTGGGTGGCGCGGTTGAATTCGCTGAGCGAGAAGTCGAAGCCGCCCGACATCGCCAGGATCTTGCCGGTGAAGGGATCGATCGCGACCAGCGCGCCCGACACCTCCGGCACCTGGCGCAGCGAATAGGCCGCGACCTGCACGGTCGGGCCCTTGGCTGTCGCCGGCAGCGCCCAGATCACGTCGCCCTTGGCCAGCACATCGTCGGCGCCGTTCACCTGGCGGCCCATGCGGCCATTCTCGACCCGCCGGGCCCAGGCCATGTCGCTGCGGTCGATCCGGCCGCGGCTGCCGTCCTCCAGCCCGATGGTCGCGGCCTGGCGGTCGACATCCAGCACCACGGCCAGGTTCCAGCCGTCGATCTCGGCCGGGCGGTCGATGCCGTTCAGAAAACGCTGCCAGACCGGGCGCTGGTCCTTCGGCGGGGCCGTCGGGGCCACGGCCGGCTTCTGCTCCGGCAGATGCACGCCCATGGCCGACAGGGCGCCCAGCAACCGGCCCTGCTGCGGCGGCGCCGGTTCAGGCGGCGCTTGCGCGGCTTCGGCCTGGGCCACGTCCTCGGCCGAAGCCGGCAGGTCGAGCATGGCCGAGATGTTGGCGATCGGGCCGCGCCAGCCGCGGTTGCGGTCGAACCGCTCCAGCCCGGCGCGCAGCGCCTGGTCGGCGAATCGCTGCAGCCGCGGGTCCAGGGTGGTGCGCACCGTCAGGCCGCCGCTGTAGAGCTGGTCGTTGCCGAAGCTCTTGCGCAGCGACCGACGGACCTCCTCGGCGAAATACGGGGCGTGCACGGTTTCCAGCGGCGCCTGGGCGCGCACGGCCAGCGGCTGCGCCTTGGCATCGGCCGCCTGGGCGGTGGTGATCGCGCCATCCTGGGCCATGCGGTCGAGCACGTAGTCGCGGCGGGCGCGGGCGGCGTCGGGCCGGGTCACCGGGTTGTAGTTGTTCGGCGCCTTCGGCAGCGCCGCCAGGAAGGCCGCCTCGGACAGCGACAGCTCGGCCGGCGGCTTGCCGAAATAGCGGGCCGAGGCGGCGCCGACGCCGTAGGCGCCGCGGCCGAGATAGATCTCGTTGAGGTACATCTCCAGGATCTGGTCCTTGGAGAAGTCGTGCTCGATCTCGAAGGCCAGGACCAGCTCGCGGATCTTGCGCAGCGCGCTGACCTCGTTGGTCAGCAGCAGGTTCTTGGCCACCTGCTGGGTGATGGTCGACCCGCCCTCGAGGCGCCGGCCCTTCCGCAGATTGTGCACATTGGCCACCACCGCCCGGGCCAAGCCGGCCGGGTCGACGCCGAGATGATGCCGGAAATTCTGATCTTCGGCCGAGATGAAGGCCTGCACCAGATAGGGCGGCAGGCTGCCGATCGGCACCACCACCCGATTCTCGACATAGTACTCGCGCAGAAGCGAACCATCCGCGGCGTAAATCCGCGTGGTTTCCGGCGGGCGATAGGCGGCAAGCTGGCCGGCGTCGGGCAAATGCAGCTCAGGCCCGGCGACGGTGCTCAGGAGCTTCAGGAGGACGGCGGCAACGGAGAAGCTGGCGGACATGCGTGCTGTTCATCGGCCGAGGACGCCCTTACTAACCATATGGGCGGCGAATCGGAAACGCCTTCTGCAGGCCCGTGCCATGCGGCGGGGGCGGGATCACGGGATGGCTTGCGTCCAATTTTGCCTAAGCCTTCGGCTTTTTGAAGGCGACAGCGCCCTGCAGCGCCTTGCTTCCTTCAGCAAGGGCGGCGCTGCGGCATGAAGACGGTCGTGCTGATGCTGTCGATCGGGCTGCTGGGCTGGTGGTCCGTCGTGGTGCCGCTGCAGATCATCGTCGCCGCCCTGGCCCTGGCCCAGGACCGGGTGCGGCTGGCGGTGTTCAGCCTCGCCGCGGTGTCCTTCGCCGTCGCCGCGGTCGGCGCCGCGCGAATCGTGGTCGAACGCTATCCGGACCAGGCGGCGCGGCTGGGGGTGGTGCTGCCCAGCGGCCATTCCGCCCTGGTCGTGGTGCTGGTGACGACGCTGGCGGCGCTGATCGGCCAGGACCGGCCGCGGCTGCGTACCGTCGTCGCGGCGTTCACCATTCTGGCCGTGGTCTGCGTCATGCTGCGGGGCGGCCACACCCCGGGCGACGTGACGGTCGGGCTCGGGCTCGGTGTTCTCTCGGTGCTCATTGCCGGCGCGCTGGCCCGATGGCGGCAGGCCCTAAGCCCTCAGTAGTTCGGCCACAGCCCCGGCGTCGCCAGCTCGATGACATGGCCATCGGGGTCGGCGACATACAGGCTGGTGCCGCCGGCGCCCCACGCCATCTCGCCGGTCAGCGCGATGCCCGAATCGGCCAGGCGGGCGCGCCAGGCGTCCAGATCCTCGGCGGGGATGGCGAAGGCCATGTGCAGGCGTCCGGCGCCCTCATGCCCCGGAATGGTGCCGCCGGCCTCGACCAGGTCGGCGGAGGTGGCGCCGGCCAGGAACAGCAGCAGCACGCCCTGCCGGCCGGCATCCAGCGCCACCAGCCGGGGGCTGCGCAGCATGACGCGCAGGGCCAAGATCTGCTCGTAGAAGGCGGTGGCGCGGTCGAGATCGGCGACATACAGCGCGGTCTCGAGCAGCCCGTCGATGCGTGGCGCGGCCGTCATGGGAAGGGGCGTCTAAACGTCCGTGAGGCGGATAACGACATCGACCCGGGCGATTCGGGTGCCGGCCGGGGCTTCGGGCAGCGCTGAAACGACCACGGCCTCGCCATGGACGTCGCGCAACTCG
>NZ_JBYRFX010001067.1:0-6739 GCF_057815775.1 Inquilinus sp. | reverse complement strand
GAAGCCGACCGACAACGGCGCCGCGAGGCCCTGGAACTCGCGCGTGCGGAGAATGCCCGCGTCGCGGAGCGGTACCGGCAGCGGATGATCGACGCCGACAAACAACGCTCCTGAGGCGGGGCGCGCCGGCGGCTGCCTGTTGTCCGGGACGATGTCCGGAGTCGAGAGCGATCCGTTCAACATTAAGCTGTCATGCCCGGACTTGATCCGGGCATCCAGAGTCTGTCGACATCTTCTGGATTGCCGGGTCAAGCCCGGCAATGACAATGAAAGAAGATCCCAGGCATCGGTTGGGTTCGCGCTTGCGAACCCAACCGATGCCTGAACCGTTGTTGAGTTCGCGGCCCGCGACCCAACCCACTCAGACAGATCCGTTTGCCCTACTCCGCCGCCTTCGCGGTGGAGGACGTCCGCCACAGGTCGATGCCGCCGTCGAGGGCGTGGTGGTCGATCTCCGCCAGCTCCTCGGTCGTCAGCGCCGCGCCCTTCAGCGCGTCGAGGCTGTCGTCGAGCTGGGCGACCGAGCGGGCGCCGATCAGGGCCGAGGTGACGCGCGGGTCGCGCAGCACCCAGCTCAGCGCCATCTGCGCCAGGGTCTGGCCGCGGCGCTTGGCGATCTCGTTCAGCGCGCGGATGCGGGCGACATTGCCCTCCGACAGCAGCCCCGAGCGCAGCGACCCTTCGCGCTTGGCCCGCGAATCCGCCGGCACGCCGTCGAGATACTTCGAGGTCAGCATGCCCTGCGCCAGCGGCGAGAAGGCGATGCAGCCGATGCCCAGCTCCTCCAGCGTGTCGAGCAGCCCGTCCTCGACCCAGCGATTGAGCATGGAATAGGACGGCTGGTGGATCAGGCAGGGCGTGCCGAGATCCTTCAGGATCGCCGCGGCCTGGCGCGTCGCTTCCGGCGAGTAGGAGGAGATGCCGACATACAGCGCCTTGCCCTGGCGCACCACCTGGTCGAGCGCGCCCATCGTCTCCTCCAACGGCGTCGCGGGGTCGAGGCGGTGCGAGTAGAAGATGTCGACATAGTCGAGCCCCATGCGCTTGAGGCTCTGGTCCAGGCTGGCGATCAGGTATTTGCGCGAGCCGAAATTGCCGTAGGGCCCCGGCCACATGTCGTAGCCGGCCTTGGACGAGATCAGCAGCTCGTCGCGATAGGGCCGGAAATCGGCGGCGAAGATCCGGCCGAAATTCTCCTCGGCGGAGCCGTAGGGCGGGCCGTAATTGTTGGCCAGGTCGAAATGGGTGACGCCGCGGTCGAAGGCCCGGCGCAGCACGGCGCGGCCAGTCTCGATATGGTCCACCCCGCCGAAATTCTGCCACAGGCCGAGCGAGATCTCCGGCAGCTGCAGGCCGCTGCGGCCGGAGCGGCGGAACTTGGCGGTCTCATAGCGCGCCGTATCGGCGGTCCAAGGCGTCTGCATGATGTCGTCCTGTGTATCGAAGAGGGTGTGTGTCAGGCGGCAGGAGGGAGGGCGGCTGTGCCCAGCCAGGCGACCGGCTGGGTGCATTGCCCGACACCGACGATGGTGGTCTTCGCCGCGTCGGCGTCGCCCGGTGTCCCGTCCTGCAGATAGAAGATCTCGTTGTTCTGGTTGAACGCGCGCAGCTCGCGGCCGGCGGCGTTCTCGATCGTGCCGGTGTGGTTGACGACATGCTGCTGCCGCGCGCCCTCCGGCGTCTCGACGATCAGATAGCCGCACAGCTCGTAATGCAGGGGCCTGCCGGCCGGCTGCTTCACCGACAGCTCGGCGATCGGCGCGTCCTTGGTGACATGCAGCACGCCGATGGTGCGGCCGTCGATGCCGACGGTGATCAGCTCCTCGATCTGGCCCGTGCCGAGCTCGTCGGTGATGCGGAAGCGGTCGTCCTTCGGGCCGGCATCGGCCTGCGATGCGGCCAGCAGCAGCAGGGCCGCGGCCACCGGCACGGTGCGCCAGGATCGCAGGATCTGCCTCGACAATTGCACCGCGCCCTCCCCGTTCATATCCCGGCCTTTTGCTGTGAAGTCGCGACCCTAGCGCGGGGGGCCGGCACATACCAGCTTGCGGAAGCACCCCGAGATCGGCTAGGCCATCGCCTCCGCGGATGCGGCGTGGCCTTCGGGGTCATGTCCGACCCATCCCCTCGAAACCCAGCAAGGTACCGACATGCGTTCATTTGACGGACAGCGGTCCGATGGCGCTCCGATTCGCCGCAGCCGCGAGGAAAAGGAGAAGCAGCTCCAGGAGCTGCTGGAAAAGCGCAAGCACCTCGGCATGCACACATCCGCGACGCTGCGTGCCGCCATGGACCGGAAGATCGACGAGCTGAAGACCGAACTGGCGCTGGCCGACCGTGCCGCCGCGATGCAGGCGACCAGCCCGGGATCGCGTGGTCCCCGGGATGGTGCGCGGGCTCCGCGCGATGGCGCCCGCCCCCCGCGTGAGTCCGGTGGCTTCCGCCGCCAATCCTGACCCTCGGCCGGGGCGGCAATAGGTCGCCCCGGCGCTTCAGCCGATCTCGAACACCAGCCCGTCATGGGCGGGCCGCACATGCGCCGGCAAGGTGGCGCACAGCCGCTCGTAATCCATCTGGTGGTTCATGTGGGTCAGGAACGCCCGCTTCGGCTTGAGTCGCTCGATCCATTCCAGCGCCAAGGCGAGATGGGCGTGCGAGACATGCGGTTCTTCCCGCGTCGCATCGACCATCCAGGTCTCGACCCCCTCCAGTGCCGCCCAGGCGCGGTCGTCCAGCCGCACGACATCGGTCGAATAGGCGAAGCTGCCGAAGCGGTAGCCCATCGACCGGCCCGGGCCGTGATCCTGCTCGAACGGCACGATGTCGATGTCGCCGACCCGGAACGGCCCGTCCAGCAGGTGCGGCACCAGGAACGGGTGGTAGAAGGCGCGGTCCATCTCGACCGAGGCCATGATGTAGCCGAAGCGCTCCTCCAGCTCCCGCTTCACCGCGGCATCCATATGGGCGTCGATCGGCTGCCTGAACGCCAGCGGCCGCAGGTCGTCGATGCCGTGGATGTGGTCGGCATGGGCATGGGTGTACAGCAGCGCGTCGACCCGCTTGACGTCATGGTCCAGCAGCTGCGCCCGCAAATCCGGCGGGGTGTCGACCAGCACGGTGGTGGTGTCGCTCTGCACCAGGATCGACGGCCGGCGCCGGCGATTGCGCGGGTTGGCGGGATCGCAGGTGCCCCAGATGCCGCCGACCATCGGCACGCCCATCGAGCCACCGCAGCCGAGGACCGTCACACGCATCGCTCAGACCTCTTGCTGCGGAATTTTCGTGAACAGGCTGAAGAAGTTGTCGCTGGTCTGCCGGGCGAATTCGTCGTTCGACAGGCCGTGCAGCTCGGCCACGCGCTGGGCGGTGTGGGCGACGAAGGCGGGTTCGTTGCGCTTGCCCCGCTTCGGCACCGGCGCCAGGTAGGGCGCATCGGTCTCGACCAGGATGCGGTCGAGCGGCACGTCCTTGGCCGTGGCCCGAATGTCCTCGGACTTGTTGAAGGTCACGATGCCGGACAGCGAGATGTGCAGCCCGAGCTTCACCGACTCTTCGGCGAGCTGCCGCGTGCCGCTGAAGCAGTGGATGATGCCCCGCAGCGGCGGATGGTCGCCGCCCTGCCCCTCTTCTTCGAGGATGCGCAGCGTGTCGGCCTCGGCGTCGCGGGTGTGGACGATGATCGGCAAATCGGCAATCCGCGCCGCCCGGATGTGGCGGCGGAAGCCTTCCTGCTGCATCTCGGCCGGGCTGAGGCCGTAATGGTAGTCCAGCCCGGTCTCGCCGATGCCGACGATCTTGGGATGCTCGGTCAGCGCCAGGATGCCCTCGACCGTCAGGTCGGTGAAATCCTTCGCCTCATGCGGATGCACGCCGACCGCGCCGTAGACCATCGGGAAGCGCTCGACCAGCGCGATCGTGGCCGGCAGCCTTTCCGGCCGGGTGCAGATCGTCAGCATGCAGCCGATGCCGGCCGCCCGGGCGCGGCCGACCACGTCGTCGATCTCCGCCGCGAAATCCGGGAAATCCAGATGGCAGTGACTGTCGACAAGCATCAGGCAGCGGTCTCCGGCCCGACATAGCGCGGGAACACGCCTTCCGGCGGCGGCAGTGCGGTGCCCGCCACCAGCGCATCGGCGTCGGTGATCCGGTCGAAGCCGCGCGCGTCGGCGGCCACGGCCAACTGGTCGAGCGTCTTCGCCATCGCCTGCGGCATGACAGGCTGCATCAGGATCGACAGGCGACGCACCGTCTCGGCCACCACCCACAGCACCGTGCCCGCCCGATCCGGATCGGTCTTGCGCACGGTCCAGGGCGCCTGGTCGGCGATATAGCGGTTGCCTTCACCGACGACGGCCCACACCGCCTCCAGACCGCGATGGAAGGCCTGGACGTCGAATTCGCGCCGCACCGTCTCCAGCAGCACCGGCAGCTGGTCCAGCAGCCCGCGGTCGACCTCGGTCAGAGGGCCGGGCTGCGGCACGCGGCCGTCGTAGTTCTTGGCGATCATCGACAGCGCGCGTTGGGCCAGATTGCCGAAGCCGTTGGCCAGCTCGCCATTGGTACGCTGGACCATGGCGTTGCGGGAGAAATCGCCGTCCTGGCCGAACGAGACCTCGCGCAGCAGGAAGTAGCGCACGGGGTCGAGGCCGTAGGTCGCCACCAGCTCCAGCGGGTCGATCACGTTGCCGAGCGACTTCGAGATCTTCTGGCCTTCGTTGGTCCACCAGCCATGGGCGAAGACGCGCTTCACCACCGGCAGCCCGGCCGACATCAGGAAGGCGGGCCAGTACAGGGCGTGGAAGCGCAGGATGTCCTTGCCGACCATGTGCAGGTCGGCCGGCCAGAAGCGCTTGAAGCTTTCGGCTTGGGTATCCGGGTAGCCGACCGCGGTGAGGTAGTTGGTCAGCGCGTCGACCCACACATACATGATGTGCGCCTCGTCGCCCGGCACCTTCACCCCCCAGTTGAAGGTGGTGCGGCTGATCGACAGGTCGCGCAGGCCGGATTTGACGAAAGCGATCACCTCGTTGCGGCGGCTTTCCGGCGCGATGAAGTCCGGGTTGGCCTCGTAGAAGGCCAGCAGCCGGTCGCCCCAGGCCGACAGGCGGAAGAAATAGCTCGGCTCCTCCACCCATTCGCATTCGGCGCCGGTCGGGGCGATGCGCTTGCCGTCGACGACGGTCAGCTCATCCTCGCCGTAGAACGCCTCGTCGCGCACCGAGTACCAGCCGGCATAGCCGCCGAGATAGATGTCGCCATTGGCCTTCATCGCCTCCCAGATCGCCTGCGACGCCTTGATGTGGCGCGGCTCGGTGGTGCGGATGAAGTCGTCGTTGCTGAAGTTCATCGCCGCGGCCAGGTCGCGGAAATTCTGGCTGACCTGGTCGGTGAAGGTCTGCGGGTCGATCCCCGCCACCTCGGCCGCCTTCTGCACCTTCTGGCCGTGCTCGTCGGTGCCGGTCAGGAAATGCACGTCATAGCCGTCGAGCCGCTTGAACCGCGCCAGCACGTCGCAGGCGAGCGTGGTGTAGGCGTGGCCGATATGCGGCTTGTCGTTGACGTAGTAGATCGGCGTGGTGATGTAGAATGTCTTCGGCGCCGACATTTCGGCCTCTTCCAATGCGCTTGGCGACGGCTCAGGTGTTGCAGGCGCGCTCGATACCGATGAACGCCTGCAGGAGAACCTGTTTCCGATCGAGGTTGGATCCATCCGCCTGAGCGAACAGACGGCGGGTGTTGTCCCACAGCTCTATCCAGCGATCAAGGCCGCCCGCCCGGCCGACGGCACCCACCACGCGCTGCATCACCGCCTCCTCGCCCGCCACGATCTCGGCCGGCGCGATGCCGCGGGCGGAGGCGCGGGCCAGCCGCGCCATCCACCAGACCAGCAGCTCGGTGAACAGCCGCCAGCTCGATTCGGCGGCGACCGGGCCGATGCGGTCGCCCATCTTGTGCACGGCGCGGAAATCGACCCGCGGGAAATCCTCCAGCAGGGTCACCATGTCGCGATAGAGGCCCAAGCCGCCGTCCTCGAGCAGCGCGGCGGCGCGGCCGATGCTGCCCTCGGCCAGCCGGACCAGCGAGGCCCGCTCGGCCGGGTCCAGCTCCGGCGCATGCTCGGCCAGCAGACGGTCGACCGTGGCATCCGCCAGCGGCTCCAGCGCCAGATGGCGGCAGCGCGACCGGATGGTCGGCAGCAGCGCGCCGGGATTGGCGCAGGTCAGCATCAGGATGGCGCGGGCCGGCGGCTCCTCCAGGATCTTCAGCAGCGCATTGGCGCCGTTGCGGTTCATCGCGTCGGCCTCGTCGACGATGACCACGCGCCAGGCGCCCTCGGCCGCGGTCAGGCGCAGGAACGGGTCGATGCGCCGGATCTCCTCGATCGGGATGTCGCGGCTGCGCCGCTTGCGCTCGTCGTCGCCATTGTTGCGCTCGATGGTCAGCAGGTCGGCATGGCCACCGGCCGTGACGCGGCGGAAGGTCGGGTGATCGGCCGGCAGGTCGAGCGTGCGGGCGTCGGCCCGGCCATCGGCCAGCAGAAAGCGGGCGATGCGATAGGCGAAGGTGGCCTTGCCGATGCCGGCGGGGCCGGTGATCAGCCAGGCATGCGGCAGCCGCTTGGCGTTCAGCGCGTCCAGGAATGTCGCCTCGGCCGCCTCATGGCCGAGCAGCCGCGGATTGGCGCGCGGGGCCGGGAACTCGGCGCTCATGGGGCAGGCCCGAACTTCGCGTCCACGGC
>NZ_JBYRFX010001066.1:0-13315 GCF_057815775.1 Inquilinus sp. | reverse complement strand
CCCGGCGCAGGAAGCGATAGCACTCGGCCAGGCTGGCGGCGGTGGCCCGGTCGACCCGGCCGGCCTCGGCCAGCGCCGTCAGCCCGGCGATGGTGCCGCGCAGCCGCAGCTTCGGCTCGCGGCCGCCGAAGATCAGCTGCTGCATCTGGACGAAGAACTCGATCTCGCGGATGCCGCCGCGGCCGAGCTTCAGGTCGTGGCCCTCGATGGCGACGACGCCGTGGCCGTGATGGGTGTGGATCTGCCGCTTGATCGCGTGGATGTCCTGGATCGCCGCGAAATCCAGGTGGCGGCGCCAGACGAAGGGCGACAGGAAATCCAGGAAGGCGTTACCGGAGGCGCGGTCGCCGGCCACCGGCCGGGCCTTGATCATCGCCGCCCGCTCCCAGCTCTGCGCCAGGCTGGTGTAGTAGCTTTCGGCCGCGGCCAGCGACACGGCCGGCGGCGTCGCGCCGGGGTCGGGGCGCAGCCGCAGGTCGGTGCGGAAGACATAGCCGTCGACCGTCCGCTCTTCCATGATCCGCACCAGCTCGCGCGTGATCCGGCTGAAGATCTGGCCCAGGTCGTCCGGCCGGTCGGTCGGCACCTTGTCGGCGTCGTAGAAGACGATCAGGTCGATGTCGCTGGAATAGTTCAGCTCGCGCGCGCCGAGCTTGCCCATGCCGAGCACGATCAGCCCCGACGCGTCGGGCGAGGCGATGGCTTCGGGCCGCAGCGTGCCACGCGCAACGGCGCGGGCCAGCAGGTGCGAGATGGCCAGGTCCAGGGTCGTCTCGGCCAGGTCGGACAGGGCGCCGGTCACCTGTTCCAGCGGCCACACGCCACCGATATCGGCCAGGGCGATCATCAGGGCGATGCGGCGCTTGGCCAGGCGGAACGCGGCCATCAGGGCGGCTGTGTCGATCTCGGCCACATTAGTGGCGCGCAGCGTCGCCAGCTCCGCGGCGACGGCGGCATCCGGGCCTTCGGTCAGAAAGCGCTGCACCGTGTCCGGCGTCTTCAGCGCCAGCTCGGTGAGATAGGGGCTGCCGCCGAACACCGCCTCCAGCAGGGCGCGGCCGGCGGGGTCGTCCGGCAGCGCCACACTAAAATCGCGAAGCGCGGGATCGGATTGCCCGGTTGCGCGTTCAACCCAACGTTCGAGCCCCCTCCGGGCGCGGTCGGGGTCGCCTGCGCGTGGCCAGACGGCATCGAGACGTGGCATCGGGCTTTCCATCTGCCTAAGGTGCGGGCGCAGCATCGGGTGCCCGCGGATGCGGGTCAAGCAAGGGTGAATCGTTCGGGATGAGGGCGTTGAAGATCTTGGCGGAGATCGTCGGGCTGGCGGTCGCCGGCTTCGCCCTTGCCGTTGTCGTTCTCGCCTGGCGGCTCTCCTCCGGCCCGCTCGAGATCGACTTCCTCACCCCCTATGTCGAACAGTCGATCTCCGACCAGAACGCCACCACCGAACTCGGCAGCCTGTCGCTGCGCTGGGACGGGTTCGATCGGCCGGCGGTGCTGACCGCGACCAATGTCCGGGTGCGGCAGAAGGATGGCACGGCGATCGCCATCATCCCGGAGATCTCGGCCGATATCAGCATGCGCCGGTTGCTGCGGGGGCAGGTGGCGCCGCTGCGGCTGGACCTGATCCGGCCGCATCTGCGGGTAACGCGCACGGCCGAGGGCGATTTCAGCTTCGGCCTCGACAGCGGCGACCCGAAGACGGCGCCGGCCGATCCGGATCCGGCCGACACCGACCCGGCCGACACCGACCCGGCAGCATCGCCGGCCGGCGCGCCGCCGCGGCGTGACGTGGTCAAGGACCTGCTGGCCGCACTGGACGCCAGGCTCGACAGCGATCTCAGCCCGATCGCCTCGCTGCGGCGGCTGACCGTGGTCGACGGCAGCGTCAACATCGACGACCGCCTGCTCGGCCAGACTTGGTACGCGCCGAAGGCCTCGGCCGACCTCGCCCGGACGCGCACCGGCGTCGACGGCCGCGCCGCCCTCACCGTCATATCCGCCAGCGGCCCCGCGGATGTGTCCGGCGAGATCCACTATGTCAGGGCGAATCAGAGCGGCCGGGCCACCATCGCCTTCGCCAATCTGACCCCGGCGGCCCTGACCCGGATCTCACCGGCGCTGACCCCGCTGGAAGGGATCCAGAGCCCATTGTCCGGCCGCCTCGACGTCGATTTCGATTCGCGCTTCCAGCCGACCACCGGCCGGTTCTCGCTGACCAGCGAGAACACGCGGCTGCTGCTGCCGCCGCTGTGGACCAAGCCGTTCACCGCCGCCCGGACCAGCCTGTCGGGATCGGTCGACCTGCCGAAGCGGCGCCTGACGCTGGACGACTTCACCGTCGATCTCGGCGGGCCAAAGATCTCGGTGTCCGGCGAGGTCGATGCGTCGCAGGACACGATCGAGGCGGCGGTGGTCGGGTCCGTCACCGGCCTGCCGGTCGACCTGATCGACGGGCTGTGGCCGCCCGGCGTGCCCAGCGGCGCGCATGACTGGATCGCCGAGAACCTGCATGACGGTGTGATGGACCGCGCCGAATTCAGCCTGCAGGCGCGGGCGCCGCTGGCGAATCTCGACGCTGCGACGGTGGTGTCGCTCGACGGCACCATCCGGGCGCGCGATCTGACGGTGAATTACTTCAAGGGCCTGCCGCCGATCACCGGCGTCAACGCCGCGGCCAGTTTCAACCGGTCGACCATGCGCATCGCCACCGCCGGCGGGCACCTGCAGGATGTCGCGCTGCAACCGGCCGACATCACCATCACCGGCCTCGACCTGCACGACCAGGCGATCGAGATCATTGCGCCGCTCGAAGGGCCGGTGAAGACGGTGATGTCGGTGCTGGATGCGCCGCGGCTCGGCTATGCCAAGCGGGTCGGGCTGGTGCCGGACCGGACATCCGGCCGGGTGGCGGCCCGGCTGCACTTCGCCTTTCCGCTGCTGGCCGACCTGAATTTCGACCAGATCACCACCCTGGGAGTAGATGCCGACCTGACCGATGTCGGCATCGCCGCCGTCCGCCCGGGCTATGACGTCAGCGGCACGGACGCCAAGCTGACGCTGGACCCGGACGGCATGACGCTGGACGGCAAGACCCAGGTCAACACCGTGCCGGTGACCGTCACCTGGCATGAGGCGTTCGACGATTCGCCGGTTCAGACCAAGGTCATGGCCAAGACCACGCTGGACCCGGCGGCGCGGACGGCGCTGCACCTGCCGGATATCGATCCGGTCAGCGGCACCATCGGCGCCGATGTCGATTTCGAACAGCGCTCGGGCGGCGCGGCGACGGTCGACGCCAAGCTCGACCTCACCGACGCCCGGATCGTGCTGGCCCCGATCGGCTGGACCAAGGCGCCGGGTACCAAGGCGAATGCGGCGGTGACGGTGGCGCTGGCCGGGGGCCGTGTCACCAAGGTCTCGCAGTTCAGCGTCTCGGGTGGCGATATCGCGGCCGCCGGCAGCGCCGATTTCGCGCGGGACGGGTCGCTGGGCCAGCTGAACATCACCTCGCTGCAGCAGGGTCTGACCAATGTGAAGGGGCAGGTCGAGGTGCTGGGGCCAGACAGCTATCGCTTTGTCCTCGACGGCACCCGGCTCGACGTCTCCGGCATTCTCGATCAGCGCCGCAGCCAGGGTAGCGATGCTGTTCCGGCCGACACGACGCCCGGCCCGCAGATCGACGCCAGCTTCACGGTCGGGGAACTGGTGCTCGGCGACAAGCGGTCGCTGCGCTCGGTGCAGGGCCGGGCGATCGGCCGGACCACCAACCTGCAGGATGTGACCCTGGCGGCGCGGCTGCCGGGCGGCAAGCCGATCGACCTGCGGCTGACGCCGCAGCAGGGGCAGCCGGACCGCCAGATCCTGACCGTGCGCAGCGAGGATGCGGGCGAGACGCTGCAGGTGTTCGACGTCGCCGACAACATCACCGGCGGCAGCCTGCTGGCCACCGGCAACCGCAACGGCGTCACCGGCGCGATCGACGGCAAGCTGGATGCCCGCGGCTTCGTGCTGCGTGACGCGCCGGGCATGGCGCGGTTGCTGGCGGCGACCTCGCCCGCCGGCATGCAGGATCTGTTCGGCACCAGTGGGCTGACCTTCAATCGGCTGGAGGCCGATTTCACCTATGCCGCGACCCAGCGCCGGGTGACGCTGAAGCAGGGGCGGGGGGCCGGTGGCGATCTCGGCCTGGGCTTCGACGGCATCGTCGACCTGAAGGCCGAGACCATCGACCTCGCCGGCACCATCGTGCCGATCTATCACATCAACAGCGTGATCAGCTCGATCCCGCTGATCGGCGACATCCTGACCGGCGGCGCGGGCGGCGGGCTGTTCGCCTTCACCTACACGATCCGCGGCTCCTTCGCCGACCCGTCGGTGTCGGTCAACCCGCTCTCGGTCTTGGCGCCCGGCTTCCTGCGCCGCCTGTTCTTCGAAGAGACGCCATCGGCCAACAGTGCGGCTGGCGGGCCGCTGCCGGCCCCGCCGCGGCCCCGCCCGGCGCCCGTCAACAACCGCTAAAGACTATTCGCCAACCGCCAGCCCGGCCGGCCGGCGATCGTCATTGGCGCCGTAGACGAAGCCGGGCAGCATCTTGCCGCCGAAGGCGCGGTCATTGCCGGAGGAGGCGGTGCCGGTGCCCGTGGCGGCCGGCGGCGGCAGGGCGATCAGCTCCGCGGCACCCCAGGGCGTCTGTTCCGTTATCTTGTGGCCCATCTGCTCCAGCAGCTTCACCGTGTCGGGCGACACCGCGTAGGGCTCGACATAGACCTCGTCCGGCAGCCACTGGTGATGGATGCGCGGCGCGTCGACCGCCTCCTGCGGCTGCATGGCGTAATCGATCATGTTCAGCGCCGCCTGCAGCGTGATGGTGATGATGCGCGACCCGCCCGGGCTGCCCAGCACCAGCACGATGTGCCCATCCTTGGTCACCAGCGTCGGCGCCATCGACGACAAGGGGCGTTTGCCCGGCGCGATCGAATTGGCCTCGCCCTGCACCAGGCCGAACAGGTTCGGCACGCCCGGCTTGACGGTGAAATCGTCCATCTCGTCGTTCAGCAGGAAGCCGGTGCCGGGCGCGATCACCCCCGCGCCGAACAGGCCGTTGATGGTGTAGGTGACCGAGACGGCGTTGCCGTCCTTGTCGACCACGGAATAATGCGTGGTCTCGGGCTTCTCATGCGGCGCGATGCCGGGCTGGACGTCCTTCGACGGCGTCGCCTTGTCCGGCTGGATCTGGGCGCGGATCTGCGCCGCGTAGTCCTTGCTCAGCAGCCGGTCGAGCGGGTTGTTCACGAAGGCCGGGTCGCCGAGATAGGTGTTGCGGTCCATATAGGCGTGGCGCATCGCCTCGACCATCAGATGCACGCTGGCGGCGGAATGAAAGCCCAGGGCCTTCATGTCGTAGCCTTCCAGGATGTTCAGGATCTCGCACATCGTGGTGCCGCCGGAGGAGGGCGGCGGTGAGGACACGAAGACATAGCCGCGGTAGGAACAGGTGACCGGCGTCGTCTCGGTGACGGTGTAGCCGGCGAAATCCTGGGCGGTCATGATGCCGCCACCCGCCTTCATCGCCGCCTCGACCTTCTGCGCCACAGGCCCCTTGTAGAAGGCATCCGGCCCGTCCTTGGCGATGGCCTCCAGCGTGTTTGCCAGGTCGGGCTGCACCAGCCGGTCGCCGGGCTGCAGGGCAGAGCCGTCGAGCTTGAAGTAGATCTTGGCGGCAACCGGGTCCTTCTTCAACAGGGCGGCGCCGGCATCGATGATATCGGTGTCGCCGCGGGTCAGGACGAAGCCTTCGCGCGCCAGCTTGATCGCCGGCGCCATCACCACCGCGCGCGACAGGGTGCCGTATTTCGCCAGGGCGGTGTCCAGCCCCAGCACGCTGCCCGGCACGCCGGCGGCGAGATAGCCGTACAGGCTGGCGCCCTTGATCGGGTTGCCCGCGGCGTCGAGATACATCGCCTTGCCCGCGGCCGCCGGCGCGGTCTCGCGGAAGTTGATGAAGGTGTCACGATTGTCTTTGGCCAGGTGGATGACCATGAAGCCGCCGCCGCCGATATTGGCGCAGCAGGTGTTGGTCACCGCCTGGGCGAAGCCGGTGGCGACAGCGGCGTCGATGGCATTGCCGCCGGCCCGCAGGATCTCGGCTCCGGCGTCGGAGGCGAGGTGCTGGGACGACACGACCATGCCGTCCTGCCCCTCGACCGCCGGCCGGGACGCCGCCTGCGCGCCCATTGCACTCAGCGCCCATGCGGCCAAGGCCAGCGGCGCCATCGCGCTTCGGATCATTCCTGCCCCCTGTCGTGACGCGACGGCGCGGGGGTTATCCCCGACGCGGCGCCGTTGCCGGATGCGGGTGATGCTGCCCCGTCCGACAAGGCGCCGCAACGGCTTCCGTCAGGTCTTCGGCAGAGGGGTGCGGCCGGTGGTCAGGCCGGCCGCACCAGCACGTGCTTCTTGCGGCCGGCCGATAGCTTGATGACGCCGTCGGCGCCGATGTCGCCGCTGCCGACTGTCTGTTCCGGATCGGCGATGGCGACGTCGTTGACCCGGCCGCCGCCGCCCTGGATCAGCCGCCGCGCCTCGCCGTTCGACGCGGCCAGGCCGGCCCGCGCGAACAGGCGGAAGGCGGCGATGCCCGCCTCGATCTCGGCCTGCGGGATGTCGATCGAGGGCAGGCCCTCGGCCGACACGCCCTGCTCGAAGGCCTGGCGCGCGGTCTCGGCCGCCGCCACGGCCTTGTCGCGGCCATGCACCAGCGCGGTCGCCTCGGTCGCCAGCACCTTCTTGGCCTCGTTGATCTCGGCCCCGCCCAATGCCGCCAGTCGGGCGATCTCGTCCAGCGGCAGCTCGGTGAACAGCTTCAGGAAGCGGCCGACATCGGCGTCCTCGGTGTTCCGCCAGTACTGCCAGTAATCGTAGACCGGCAGCCGGTCCTCGTTCAGCCAGACGGCGCCGGCGGCGGTCTTGCCCATCTTGGCGCCGGAGGCGGTGGTCAGCAGCGGCGAGGTCAGGCCGTAGACCTCACGCCCGGCGATGCGCCGGGTCAGGTCGATGCCGTTGACGATGTTGCCCCACTGGTCCGACCCGCCCATCTGCAGCACGCAGTCGTGCCGGCGCGCCAGCTCCAGGAAGTCGTAGCCCTGCAGGATCATGTAGTTGAATTCGAGGAAGGTCAGCGGCTGTTCGCGGTCCAGCCGCAGCTTCACCGAATCGAAGCTCAGCATCCGGTTGATGGTGAAGTGGCGGCCGATCTCGCGCAGGAATGGGATATAGGCCAGCTCGTCCAGCCAGTCGGCGTTGTTGGCCATGATCGCGCCGCCATCGAAATCGAGCAGCTTGGCGAACACCGTGCGGATCGAGGCGATGTTGCCGTTGATCGTGGCGTCGTCCAGCAGCGGCCGGGCATCGTCGCGGAAGGTCGGGTCGCCGATCTTGGTGGTGCCGCCGCCCATCAGGGCGATCGGCCGGCCGCCGGTCTTCTGCAGCCAGCGCAGCATCATGATCTGGACCAGGCTGCCGACATGCAGGCTGGTCGCCGTGGCGTCGAAGCCGATATAGCCCGCGACCGACCCCTTCGCCGCCAGGGCATCGAGGCCCTCGGCGTCCGTCGCCTGATGGATGAAGCCGCGCGCCTCGAGGGTGCGCAGGAAGTCGGAGCGGAATCCGGTCATGATCGTCGGCTGTCGGTCGGTCTGTCGGGACAAGGGCTGTAGCACGTTGGCCGCCCGCGCCTCAAACCGAACTTCCCCGGGGAACGGTCTCAGGCCGTGGCGGTGACGATCCAGGCGGCGGTGTCCAGCAACACGCCCGCGGCGGTCTGGTGCGGCGCCAGCGCCTTGCGCACGGCGTCGGCGACGGCCTCCCGCTTGTCCTCATGCTCGCGCAGCGCCGCGCCGACCGGACCGCTGCGCAGGAATATCGTGACCGTCTGGTCGAGATCACCGACCCCGGCCTTGGTGTCGAAAGGCGTGACCGCGATCCCGGAGAAGCCCGCGCGGCCGAGAACGTCGCGGATCCGGTCGGGATCGGCGAAGGCAAAGGCGCCCGGCGCGCCGGGAACCGGGGGCGGCAGCGGCGGCAGATGGGGTAGCGCCGCGGCCAGCGCCACCGAGGCCCAGCCGTTCTCGGCCATGGTGCGCCAGCACACGAAGGCCAGGCGGCCGCCCGGCCGCAGCGCGCCATGCAGGTTGGTGAAGGCGGCGACTGGGTCGTCGAAGAACATCACGCCGAAGCGCGAGAACGCCCCGTCATAGGCTTGCAGCTCCAGCGCCGTGGTCTGGGCATCGGCCTCGACGAAGCGGACAGTGTCCAGCCCGGCCTCGGTGGCGCGGCGTTTGGCGAGGCCGAGCATCGGGACTGAGATGTCGACGCCGAGCACCGTGCCGTCGGAGCCGACGCGGCGCGCCAGCTCCAGCGTGCTGCCGCCGCTGCCGCAGCCGATGTCGAGCAGCCGCTCGCCCGCCCTGGGCGCCAACGCCTCGACGGTCCGGCGGCTGAACGGGGCGGTCATCTGGTCGAAGCGGTCCTGCATCTCGACCCAGACCAGCCCGCCGGCCTCGTTCCAATAGGCGATCTGGTCGGCGTTCGGCGTTTCGGAGCCACTCGTCGCCATCGGGACCTCCCTGATGATCTGCCTTCGGCCGCCGTCTCGCGGCCGGTTCAGCCCGCCGGTTGCGGCGACAGCTTCACCGACTTGGTCAGGTAATCGTCCATGTGTGCCATCAGCTGGTCGTTGTGCAGTGTGTAGAAGTGATTGGCCCCGGGGATGATCCGGTAGTCGATCTTGATGTCTTTCTGCAGCGACAGCTTGTTCACCAGCTTCTGCACCGATTCATGCGGCACGGTGTCGTCCTTGTCGCCCTGCACGATCAGCCCCGAGGAGGGGCAGGGGGCCAGGAAGGTGAAGTCGTAGCGGTTCGCCGGCGGCGAGATCGAGATGAAGCCGTCGATTTCCGGCCGGCGCATCAGCAGCTGCATGCCGATCCAGGCGCCGAACGAGAAGCCGCCGACCCAGCAGGCCTCGGCATTCGGGTTCAGCCCCTGCATCCAGTCCAGCGCCGACGCGGCGTCCGACAGCTCGCCCTCGCCGCGGTCATGCACGCCCTGGCTGCGGCCGACGCCGCGGAAGTTGAAGCGCAGAACGGTGAATTCATGCTTCTTGAAGGTCTGGTACAGCGAATGCACGACCTTGTTGAACATCGTCCCGCCGCCCATCGGGTCCGGGTGCAGCAGCAGGGCGATCGGCGCATTGGTGCGCTTGCTCGGGGTGTAGCGGCCCTCGAGGCGTCCCTCGGACCCGTTGAAAATGACGTCGGGCATCGACCGTGAAGCTCCTCGAGGTTGCGACGGCGTGGACCGGTTGGCCGGCCATACGTCTTTCCGTGCGCCGGTCGGCGCGTTGGGGCGGCTTTCTTGACCCTGGCGCTCGGATATCTATATCTAAGCGGTCACTCACCCTGCCACGACGTGGACCGTGCCGGCCACTGCCGTTCACATGGTCCACGCGAAATGTTCGTATACCATCGGGACGGCCTGCGTGTTCAAGCCTCTTCACGATGATTGGGACATACCTGTCCGGCACGGGCGGATGATGATGGTTCGGATTGCGCACCCGGCGGTCGGGTGCGGCGGTTATCTGGACCATGGCTGCGTGAATTGTGGTCCGGCGGGCAGGTCGGGCCATTGGGGGCGCGGAACATGCGTTTGAGCACCAAGGGACGCTACGCCGTCATGGCGATGGTCGACCTGGCCCGGCACGGTGCGGACAGCCCGGCGGCGTTGGCCGACATCGCCCTGCGCCAGGAAATCTCGCTGCCGTATCTCGAGCAGATCTTCGCCAAGCTGCGGCGCAGCGGCTTGGTGCGCAGCGTGCGTGGACCCGGCGGCGGCTATCTGCTGGCGCGGCCCTGCGGCAGCATGCGGATCTCCGACATCATCGTCGCGGTGGATGAGCCGATCCAGGTCACCCGCTGCGAGAAGCACAGCCCGCTCGGCTGCCACAGCGACAAGAGCCGCTGCCTGACCCATGATCTGTGGGAGGAGCTGGGCAACCAGATCCATCTCTACCTGTCCTCGATCACGGTCGAGGATGTGGTCAACCGCCGGGTGCTCGGCTCCAGCCATCTGTTCTCTGCCGGCCAAGGCGTCGTCGCCGCCGCCGAGTGAGGCGCGTGCCGTGATGACGGTCCCGGTCTATCTCGATCACAACGCCACCGCGCCGCTGCGGCCGGAAGCGCGCGCTGCCATGCGCGCGGCGCTGGATGCTCCTGGCAACCCGTCCTCGGTGCATCGCTTCGGCCGTGATGCCCGGCGGCTGGCCGAGGCTGGGCGGGCCCAGGTCGCGGCCCTGGCCGGTGTCAAGCCGGTCCAGATCATCTTCACCGGCAGTGCGACCGAAGCCAACGCCCTGGCGCTCAACGGCCTCGGCCGCCGCCGCATCCTGGTCTCGGCGGTCGAGCATGACAGTGTGCTGGCCTGGGCCGGCGACCGCGTCCCGGTCGATGGCGACGGCCGGATCGACCTCGATGCGCTCGACCGGATGCTGGCGGCCTCGGCGGAGCCGGCGATCATCTCGATCATGGCGGTCAACAACGAGATCGGAGTGATCCAGCCGGTGGCGGAGGCCGCGGCGATCGCGCGCCGCCACGGCGCGCTGGTCCATTGCGACGCGGTCCAGGCCGCCGGGCGCATCGCGCTGCCGGCGGTGGGGGCTGGGATCGATGCGCTCAGCCTGTCGGCCCACAAGATCGGCGGGCCGCAGGGTGTCGGCGCGCTGGTGCTGCGCGACGGGCTGGCGCTGACCCCGATGCTGCGCGGCGGGGCGCAGGAAGGCCGGCGTCGCGCCGGCACCGAGAATGTCGCCGGCATCGCCGGCTTCGGCGCCGCTGCGGCGGTCGTCGCCCCCTGCACCGAGCAGCCGCGGATCGCGGCGCTGCGGGCGGAGCTGGAGGCGCGTCTGGCCGAGGCCGGCGGCATCGTGCTCGGCGGCGGTGCGCCGCGCGTCGCCAACACCAGCTGCGTCGCCATGCCGGGCGTCACGGCCGAAACCCAGGTCGCGGCGCTGGATCTCGCCGGCGTCGCGGTCAGCTCCGGCTCGGCCTGCAGCTCCGGCAAGGTCCGCCGCAGCCATGTGCTGGAGGCGATGGGGCTGCCCGCCGACCTGGCCGAGAGCGCGATCCGCATCAGCCTGGGCCCGACGACGGACGCCGCGGAGATCGACCATTGCGTTGTCGCCTGGACCGACCTCGCCCGACGAAAGCGGAGGCGTGCGGTGGCCTGAAGGCGGGCATGAGCTTTCGCCGATTGCCCCGCCTGTCGGGCTTGCGTAAAAGACCAGCGTTTTGAGCAGGAGCACAGGGCCAGCATGCCCAGGATCATTTTCATCGAGCCGAACGGCAACCGCCGTGAGATCGACGCCCCGGCCGGGCTGTCGATCATGGAGATCGCGCACAAATATGACGTCGATCTCGAAGGCGCCTGCGAAGGCTCGCTGGCCTTTTCGACCTGCCATGTCGTCGTCGAGCCGGACTGGTATGAGCGGCTGCAGCCGGCGCGGGAGGACGAGGAAGACATGCTCGATCTCGCCTTCGGCCTGACCAAGACCTCGCGGCTGGGCTGCCAGATCATCATGACCGATGCGCTCGACGGGCTGACCGTCCGGCTGCCCACGGGCACCAACAACCTGATGTGATGTCGAGACTTTCCGGCATGACCCCGCCGCATGCCGGACCTCGCCACAGCGCGGCTGAGAACGACTCTCGCGGTCGGGTTTTCGCTGGCATTCGGCGATGAAACGCCTATCTATGGCGTGAGGCGGATGGCGGCACAGGCCCTTCCAGGAGCAATCCGGCGGGCCTGCCACATCGAAGTACCCGACTAGCCCGCTCGGTTAATCGGTTTGGTCCCAGGCGTTGAGGAGTGAGGCATGGCGGCAGTCCAGGAGACGGTCCGGCAGGTCGAAGAGATCACGAACACCCGGTACAAGCACGGCTTCGTCTCGGCGATCGAGATGGAAACCGCGCCCATAGGCCTGACCGAAGACACCGTCCGCTTCATTTCGGCGAAGAAGAACGAGCCCGAGTGGCTGCTGGAATGGCGGCTGCGTGCCTTCCGCCTGTGGCTGACGATGGAAGAGCCGCATTGGGCCAAGATCGGCCACCCGCCGATCGACTATCAGGCGGCCTACTACTACGCCGCGCCGAAGAAGAAGCCGCAGTTGGGCAGCCTGGACGAGGTCGACGCCGACATCCTCGCCGTCTACGAGAAGCTGGGTATTCCGCTGCGCGAGCAGGAGCGCCTGGCCAATGTCGCCGTCGATGCGGTGTTCGACAGCGTGTCGGTGGTCACCACCTTCAAGGCAGCGCTGGAGAAGGAAGGCGTCATCTTCTGCTCCATCTCCGAGGCGGTGCAGAAATACCCTGAGCTGGTGCGCCAGTACCTCGGCTCGGTGGTGCCCTATTCCGACAACTACTTCGCCACCCTGAATTCAGCCGTCTTCACCGACGGATCGTTCGTCTACATTCCCAAGGGCGTGCGCTGCCCGATGGAGCTGTCGACCTATTTCCGCATCAATGCGGAGAATACGGGCCAGTTCGAGCGCACCCTGATCATCGCCGCCGAGGGCAGCTACGTCTCCTATCTCGAAGGCTGCACGGCGCCGCAGCGCGACGAGAACCAGCTGCACGCCGCGGTGGTCGAGCTGGTGACGCTCGACGATGCCGAGATCAAGTACTCCACGGTCCAGAACTGGTATCCGGGCAATGAGGAGGGCAAGGGCGGCATCTACAATTTCGTCACCAAGCGCGCCGCCTGCCGCGGCCGGAATTCCAAGGTCAGCTGGACCCAGGTCGAGACCGGGTCGGCGATCACCTGGAAGTACCCGAGCTGCATCCTGCAGGGCGACAATTCGGTCGGCGAATTCTACTCGGTGGCGATCACCAACAACCGCCAGCAGGCCGACACCGGCACCAAGATGATCCATATCGGGAAGAACACGACCTCCCGGATCATCTCCAAGGGCATCTCGGCGGGCAAATCGGACAACACCTATCGCGGCCTGGTGCGGATCCTGCCGGGCGCCGAGGGCGCGCGCAACTTCACCCAGTGCGACAGCCTGCTGATCGGCGACCAGTGCGGCGCCCACACGGTGCCCTATATCGAGAGCCGCAACCCGACGGCGCAGGTGGAGCACGAGGCGACGACCAGCAAGGTCAGCGACGACGTGCTGTTCTACTGCCGCCAGCGCGGCATCGGCACGGAAGAGGCGCTGGGCCTGATCGTCAACGGCTTCTGCCGCGAGGTGCTGCAGGCC
>NZ_JBYRFX010001065.1:0-5752 GCF_057815775.1 Inquilinus sp. | reverse complement strand
TTCAGCAGGCCGAAGGCGCCGGTTGCGGCAGCAGCCGCAAACATGGCGGTGGCCGAACTGGCCAGGAAGTCGCGCCGCGTCGGCGACGTGAAGTCTTCGGACATGATCATTTCCCTTGTGATGGCTTCCGTGAGGAAGCTTCGAGTGGGGTGGACGCGAAGCCGCGACCTTCAGTCCCCGGCGAGCCGGGCTGCCCGGTACGCGCCCGGGGTCATGCCCATGGCGTGGCGGAAGGCCCGCGAGAAATTCGATTGCGAGGAGAAGCCGGTCGACAGCGCGATGTCCGCGATCGGCCGGTGACGCTCGGTCAGCATCCGGCAGGCCAGCTCGACCCGCTTCCGGTTGACGAACTCGTGCGGGCTCCGGCCGGTCGTCGCCTTGAACGATCGTGCAAAATGCGCCGTGCTCATGCAGGCCACCGCCGCGAGATCGGCCACGCCGACGCTTCGTGCGAGATGGGCGTCGATGAAGCCCATGACGCGGGACAGGCGCCGGTCGTCGATCGGCTTGCCCGAAGAGCGGGACGGCTTCGCGCCGGTGTCGTCGGACACGCCAAAGCTGTGCCGCCTCGGTGGCGACAGGTCTTCGGACACGATGATTCCTTTGGCGGGCAACGGACCCCAGCACTCGGTGAGCAGTTTCGCGGGCAAGTGTACCGCCTGGGCCGAGGGCACGCTTTTCCCGGACCGCCGGCGTTTGCCGCCAACTGCTGTGTTCAGCGTATTGTGCGATTATCATCTTGGGCAGGGCCGTATCCGGCCACCCCGGTGCCCATCTGTGGGCACCAAGGTGCCCATCTGTGGCGCCGCCCTGGCCGCTGTTCGAGGATGCACGTGAGACCACGAGTGACGAAACGATGATCCGGCCGCCGGCACTGGCCAGAGACGTGATTTCCTTCGGTCCCTTCAGCCTGATCGTGGGCGAGCGGCTGCTGCAGAAAGACGGCGTCACCATCGAACTGGGGGCCCGCACCCTCGACACCCTGATCGCTCTGGTGACCTGCCCCAACGAGGCCATCGACAAAAGGGAGCTGTTGGCCCGGGTCTGGCCCGACGTCATCGTGGGCGAAGGCAGCTTGCGGTTTCACATCGCCAGCCTGCGCAAGGCCCTGGACGACGGCAGGGACGGCGCACGGTACATCGCCACCCTGCCCGGCCGGGGGTACTGCTTCGTCGCCCCGATTTCACGATCGACCGACGCGGTCGAGGAGACAGCGCCCGTCATCCCCGAAGAGAAGGCGGCAGCGGGCACGCCGTTGCCGGGCCTGACATTTCTTCCAGCGCGGCTGGGCCGGATGGTCGGACGGGCGGAGAGCGTCGTCGCGCTGTCGGCCCAGCTCACCGCGTCGCGCTTCGTCACCATCGTGGGGCCGGGCGGTGTCGGCAAGACCACCGTCGCCGTCGCCGTGGCGCATGATGTGCTGGATGCCTTCGGCGGAGCCCTGCTCTTCGTCGACCTGGGCATGCTGAGCCGGCCGGACATGGTGGCCGCGTCCGTCGCGTCGATGCTGGGGATCCCGATCCGGTCCGACGACCCGACCCCCAGCCTGGCGGCCTATCTGCGCGATCGCCGGTTCCTGCTGATCCTCGACAGCTGCGAACACGTCATCGACGGTGTCGCCCGCCTGGCCGCGGACATCTTCCTGGCCGCGCCGGAGGTCCACATCCTGGCGACGAGCCGCGAAGCGCTGCGGGTTGAGGGAGAGCAGGTCCACCGGCTGATGACGCTCGCCGTTCCCCCTGACGATCCCCGGGTCACCGCATCCGAAGCCCTTGCATTTCCGGCGACCCAGCTTTTCATCGAGCGTGCGGCGGCGAGCGGTGCCCGCCTGGACCTCACCGATGCGGATGTCGCGATCGTGGTCGGCATCTGCCGGAGGCTCGACGGCCTGGCGCTCGCGATCGAGCTGGCCGCGGGACGGGTCGAGGCCCATGGCCTGCAGCAGATCGCCACGCTTCTCGACCAGCGCCTGACCCTGCTGGGACCGGGGCAGCGCACCGCGCCGGCCCGGCAGCAGACGCTGCAGGCGACCTAGGACTGGAGCTACGGGCTGCTGTCCGAACTGGAGCGCGTCGTGCTGCGCCGGCTCGCCGTGTTCGTGGGGTATTTCACGATCGACGCAGCGCTGGCGATCGTCACGAGCAGCACCGTCGACCAGGCCCTCGTTTTCGGGACGATCGACAGCCTCGTCGCCAAATCGATGGTCGCGACCCGTCCGGTCGGGGCCATGATGCGTTATCGCCTTCTCGACATGACGCGGGCCTATGTCCTCGACCTGGGCGTCGATGACGACGAGCTCGCCGAACTGTCCATGCGCCACGCCATCCACTACCGGGGATGGCTGGAGCAGGCCGGGGCCGAATGGTCGACCCTGTCGAATTCAGCGGAACGGGCGCGCCGCCTCGGCGGCCTCGGCAATGTGCGCGCTGCCCTGGAATGGTGCTTCGGACCGGATGGCGACATTCGGACCGGCGTCGGCCTGGCCGCGGCCGCGGCGCCGGTGTTCATGGCCCTCTCCCTGCTCGTCGAATGCCATCGCTGGTCGGAGCGGGCGATCCTGGCCCTCGACGACACCAGCCGCGCGGGCGCCGCGGAGATGCATCTTCAGGCGGCGCTGGGCATGTCGCTGATGTTCACGCGCGGCAGCACCGATGCGGCGAGAACGGCGTTGAGCCGGGGGCTGGAAATCGCCGAGAGCCGTGGCGACGCGCTGAACCAGATCCAGCTCCTGGCCCCGCTGCATATGTTCCACATCCGCATCGCCGATTTCAGGACCGCACTGGCCCATGCCAGGCGCAGCGCCGCCGTCGCCCACAGCATCCAGGACCCGGCCGCCATCGCGCTGGCCCATTCCCTGTCCGGCATCGCCCTCCACCTGATCGGCGACCTCGGCGAGGCTCGCGCCGAACTGAAAGCGGCGCAGCGGCAAGGGGCCCGATCGCACCAGACCAGCAGGACACTGCTCGGCTTCGATCATCACAACTGGTCCAACATCGCCCTGGCCAGGACCCTGTGGCTGCAGGGCCATCCGGACCAGGCCGTGGAGCGCGTGCGCCAAGTGGTCAGCGACGCCGCGCGCATGGACCATCCCGTGACATTGTCGATCGTCGTGAACTGGGCGATTGCCGTGTTCTTCTGGATCGGCGATCTCGCCAGTGCCGAAGAGCACATGGAGTGGTTCATGGCCCATGCCGAAACCCATTCCATGGGCCCTTATCTGGCCGTCAGCCGCGGCTACAGGGGCGAACTGGCCGTCCGCCGCGGCGCTGCCGAGCGCGGGATCGAGGGCCTGATGGGCTGCCTGCCGGAGCTCCACGCCGCCCGGTACGAGCTGTTGACCACGGCCTTCAGCCTCCCGCTCGCCCAGGGGCTCGCGGCGACCGGGCGGTTTGCCGAAGGTCTGGCCTTGATCGACCAGTCCATCCTGCGGGTGGAGAAGAACGGCGACGCCTCCTATCTGCCGGAGGTGCTGCGGGTCAAAGGCGCCCTCCTGCTCGCGATGCCGCAGCCCGACCCAGCCGCCGCGGAAGACTGCTTCCAGCAGTCGCTCACGATGAGCCGCCGCCAGGGTGCGCGGGCGTGGGAGCTGCGCACCGCGATCGACCTCGCGGCGCTGTGGGCCGGCCAGGGACGGCACGGGGACGCCCGTGCGCTGCTGGAGCCGGCCCTCGCGCAGATCACGGAAGGCTCGGAGACTGCCGATCCGCAAGCGGCCGGGCGCCTGCTGGCGAGCCTGGGCTAGGTCCCCTCGATCCCCTCCAGCAGAATGCCGATCGCAGCCTCCACCACGGGCGTCCGCCGGTCATGGGCATAGAGGCCATATTGCACAGTCAGCGGTTCCGGCACGCCGGCCGACGTCTTCAGCGCCCGCATCGACCCGGCGCGAACCGTCTCGGGCGGCAGCAGACCGATGCCCAGCCCGTTCTCGATCGCCGCCTGCAGGGCCATGACGCTCTGGCTGGTGAACATCACCCGATGCTCCCGCCCGTCGGCCACCAGCGCATCGATCATGCGCCGGCGCCACAGACAGGGCGCGGCGAACACCACGAGATCGAGCGGCCGGTCGGGATCCGGGACATAGTCAAGGGCGCAGGCCCATTGCAGCTCAACATTCCAGGTGGTCAGGGCATCAGCCACCACGACGGAGGTCGGGGCGATCATGATGTCCAGCCCGTCTTCGCCCCAGAGCCGGCCCAGCGCGACGCTGTGCTCGACCACCACGTCCGGCCGGATGTCGGGATAGGCGCGGTGCAGCTGCCCCAGCGCGGCCGGGAGCGCCGCGGCCGCCACCTCCTCGGCCAGGCCGATGCGCACGCCGCCGCTGATCTCCGCCTGCTGCAGGCGCGCCACCACCTCGTCGCCGAGAGCCAGGATGCGGGTGGCATAGCCCAGCAGCAATTCCCCCTCTGCCGTCGGCACCACGCCGCGGCCGGTACGCTGGAACAGCTGCCGGTCGAGCAGGCCCTCGAGCCGGCGCATCTGCATGCTCAGCGCCGATTGGGTGCGGCCGGTCTGTGCGGCGACCCGGCTCAGGCTGCCCTGCCGGCAGACCGCGACATAGCTGCGGAGGAGGTCGAGGCCGATCTGTTCGGATATCATGTTCGTTGAACTCTGATCTCACCGATATCAGTCTACAATCATACCTTGCCGCGCGCTATCTCCGAGGCCTGAGAACGTCGCAACGCAAGGGATGCCCCCGTGAAAGCAATCCGTGTCCACCGCCATGGCGGGCCAGAGGTGCTGGTCTATGAAGATGTCGAGATCGGTCGGCCCGGCCCCGGCGAGGTCCGTGTGCGCAACCGGGCGATCGGCCTCAACTTCGTCGACATCTATTTCCGCAGCGGCGTCTATGCGCCGCCCGCCCTTCCCTTCACGCCCGGCAATGAGGGCGCCGGCGAGGTCGTCGCCGTCGGCGAGGGTGTCGACGGCTTCGCTCCGGGCGACCGCGTCGCCTATGTCGAGACGCTCGGCGCCTATGCCGAGGAGCGCATCGTGCCGGCCCATTTCCTGGTGCATCTGCCCGGCGCCATCGATTTCGAGACCGGCGCCGCAATGATGCTGAAAGGGCTGACGGCCCATTATCTGCTGCGCCGCACAGTCCGCGTCGAGCCGGGCCACACCATCCTGGTGCATGCCGCGGCAGGCGGCGTCGGCCTGATCGTGACGCAATGGGCGAAGCATCTCGGTGCGACCGTCATCGGCACCGTCGGCTCGCCCGAAAAGGCCGAACTCGCGAACCGCAACGGCTGCGACCACGTCATCGACTATATCGATGAGGATTTTGTCGCGCGTGTCAGGGAGATCACCGGCGGCGCAGGCTGCGATGTCGTCTATGATGGCGTCGGCCACACGACCTTCGCCGGCTCGCTCGATTGCCTCCGGCGCTTCGGCACCGTCGTCAGCTACGGCGCGGCGTCCGGGCCGGTCGAGCCCTTCGACATCGGGCTGCTGATGCGGAAGGGCTCGATCTTTGCCACGTCACAGCTGCTGTTCGACCATCTCGTGCGGCGCGAGGACGTGCTGGCCATGAGCGCAGAGCTGTTCGGGGTCGTGGCGAGCGGGGCGGTCAAGATCCCGGTCCATGCCCGCCTGCCGCTCGCCGAGGCGGCCGAGGCGCATCGCCGGCTGGAAGCACGGCAGACCACCGGCGCGACGGTGCTGCTGCCATAGAGCCTGTTTGGTAATGCACCTGGCGCGGCCGCCTGACGGCGGTTTCTCCGCTTCCGGTGCTCACGGACGACCATGTCCGCTG
>NZ_JBYRFX010001064.1:0-15077 GCF_057815775.1 Inquilinus sp. | reverse complement strand
CTGCCCAGTCGGCCCCGGCCGTGCCGGATGCCCTGGCCTCGCTGTTCAAGACGGCGCCGTCGTCGGACAGCCCCGCCGGCATCGCCTCCAACTACGTCTCGGATCATTTCAAGTCGCTGCACCAGCTGGTCCAGGTGCCGGCCAACAGCGGTGCGGATGCGCAGGCGCCGATCGATGGCGCCATCGCCGACCTGGGCACGCTGTACCAGTCGCTGACCAGCGGATCGGGCGATGCGGCCGGGCCGTTGCAGCGCACCGGGCAGAGCTCCGGCGCGATCTCCCGGCTGCAGGCCGGTGCCTCGAGCCTGCCGGACCCGATCAAGGGCTGGGTGCTGGGCATCAGCGAGAGCAGCTCCAACCTGTCGCTCGACGATGCCAAGGATCAGCTTGCCAGCCTCTGGAACGGCGGTCCCGGCAAGCTCTGCACCCAGGCGACCAAGGGCCGCTATCCATTCTCGAAGGGCGCGTCGGATGACATTCCGATCGGCGATTTCGGCCGGCTGTTCGCGGCGGGCGGATCGATCGATTCCTACTTCAGCCAGAATCTGGCGCCCTTCGTCGACATGTCGCAGACCACCTGGCGCATGCGGCCGGTCGGCACCGCCGACGTCAAGGTGGACGCCGGCGCCTTGGCGCAGTTTCAGCGCGCGGCCGCGATCCGCGACAGCATGTTTGCCAATGGCGGCAACACACCGGCGATCAGCTTCGAACTGTCGGTGATCGATCTCGACGCCGCGGCCGACAATGTCGTCATCGACATCGACGGCCAGCGCGTGACCTATGCGCATGGCGCGCCGGTCGCGTTGCGGATGCACTGGCCCGCCGCGACGGCGACTGGCAGCGCCTCGGTCACCTTCACCTCGACGGCCGCGGCTGCGGCAGCGGGCGATGCCCCGGCGACGATCACGACATCCGGTCCCTGGGCCATGTTCCGCCTGCTGGACCAGGGGTCGGTGCGACGCAGCGGCACGCCGGACCGGCTGCAGGCGCGTTTTGCGGCGGGCGGCCATGTGGCCGTGGTGGGACTGCGTGCCGACAGCGTGCTGAGCCCGCTCGACGGCAGCATGTTCTCGCAGTTCCGTTGCCCGGCGAATCTGTAAGGGCGGGGAGATCCAGCGCGTGACAGCGATCAACAGCCCCAGCCTCTGCGGCTATTACGGCAAGGTCCCGGCCCGGGCCGATTTCGTCGGCACCCGCCTGCGCCGGGAGACGGTCGACCAATGGGATCTCTGGCTCCAGGAGGGGCTGGCCGAGAGCCAGCGCCGCATCGGCGATGCCTGGCAAGGCCTGTTCTTCGCGGCCCCGATCTGGCGCTTCATCCTGCCGGCCGGGGCCTGCGGCCGGACCGGGCTGATGGGGATTCTGATGCCCAGCGTCGATTCGGTCGGCCGCTGCTTCCCGCTGATGCTCGGCCATGAGATCGAAGGCCCGGTCGATCCCCTCGCCCTGATGTCCGGCAGCGGCCGCTGGTTTGCCGCCGCCGAGGATCTCGCCCTTGCGGCCCTCGGCGAAGGGTTCGAACTCGACGATCTCAACCGCATCCTGCCGGGCTGGCGGGAAGTTCCTCATGCGATCGACCGGGGCGCCCTGCGCCCGGTGCGGTCGCAGGGCGCGCGCGGCGATGTCGGGGCCTGGATGGCTCTGCCGCTCGCTTCGGCGGCGACGGCGATGGCGGCGGCCGCCACGCTGGCGGCCGGCTGGGCCCCCGGGGCAACGGCATGGCCAGGGATCTGGTGGACCGCCGGCACCCAATCCACGGCCTCGGCGCCGGGTCTCGCGCCCGGCTTGGCGATCAGCCGGGGCCTGGTGCCGTCGGGCGGCTTTGCCGCCCTGCTGGACGGCCGCTGGGTCGACCATGGTTGGTCCGTCCCCGCGACCGGCCGACTGGAACGCGATGACCCGCACACCACAGGCCAAGCGCCTGGGGGCGGGGGAGATTGGGAGCGGCCGGCATGACCACCCACCTGAACCCAGCCGGCGGCCAGCCGGTCCCGGTGGCCTCACAGCCGCTGGAATCCGCTGCCGCCAGCCATTGCGGCCGGGTCCGGGCCAACAACCAGGATGCCTTTCTCGAACGGCCTGATATCGGCCTCTGGGCCGTTGCCGATGGCATGGGCGGGCTGGCCAGCGGCGAGCATGCGAGCAAGGCGGTGGTCGAGGCGCTGGCGGGGCTGGAGCCGGGCGAGGCGCTGGCGGATCGCGCCGAGGCCAGCCTGACCCGGGTCAATGACGACCTGCGCTGGGAAGCGGCCATGAGCGATGGCGGCCGGATGATGGGCAGCACCGTTGTGGTGCTGCTGATCGACGGCTCCGCCTTCACCTGCCTGTGGGCCGGCGACAGCCGTATCTATCGCTGGCGCAACGGGTCGCTGCAGCAGCTGACCAGCGATCACACGCCGATCCAGGGCCTGCTCGATGCCGGCCTGGTTCCGACCGACCACGCGTCGTACAAGGGCCTCGACCACATGGTGAACCGGGCCGTCGGCACCGAGGTCACCTTCAAGCTCGACCGGATCGACGGTGCGATCCAGCCGGGCGACGCTTTCCTGCTCTGCTCCGATGGCCTGAGCAAGGTGATCGACGAGGCGGCGATCGCCACCCTGATGGGCTCGGACATCCCGGCCCGGGCGGTGCAGCATCTGATCGAGGCGGCCCTCCTGGCCGGCGGCCCGGACAATGTGACGGCCGTCATCGTCGGCGAACACGGTCCCGTGATTCCGGTCGAGGACACCTGGGAGGTCGAGAGGCCGGTTGCCGTCGAAGCCGGACTGCGGGCGCCGACCGATCGGTCCTCCGGCCGGCGCGACCCGCTGCTGGCCCCAGACCTGGCAGCAGGGCCGGGCCGAGGCCGGGCACCGCCCGCGGCGGGGCCGGCGCCCCGATGGCGCCCGGGCGAGAAGCTGGCGTGGCTTGCCGTTGTTCTCGCCCTCGTGGTCGGCATCCTCGGCATCGGGGTGCAGAAGACCGAACTGCTGCTGCAGCTTGCCGCATCCGACCCGGGGTCGGTCGATGCCGCCCCGGTGCTGGACGACCTGTCCGACATCGAGGCGCGGCTGACCCTCATCGTCCTGGCCGAGGGGCTGTTCCTGGCGGCGGTGCTGCTGGGCCTCGGCGCCCGCCGCCTGCCATCGCTGTCCTATGTCGGGGCTGCCGTGATCCTGGTCGGCGCCGCCGCCGCAATCGTCGGCGTCAGTGACCTGGGTGACGCTGCCGCCCTGACCGCTCATGTCAGACTACCGACCCTGCCCCTACCCATCGCGCACCATATCGACACTATCATCTCGGAGATCCACTGATGGTAAAGCTGACCAAGACATTCGCTCTGAAGTCCCTGCAGCTCCTGAAAGGCAGTGAAACGAAGGACGAGGATCTTTCATTCGCCTGCGTGATCCTGGGAACCAACAAGGCGGGTAAGGATCGATATGTCTTCATCGTGTCGAAGAAATCGCCTTCGGCTGTTCTCGCCACGGCGAAGGGTGCTGAATGGGGCGCCGTCAAAGGCCAGAAAAGCGACGACGACTACGAGGCGATCTCGCACGGGCTCGCCAGGATCGAGGGTGGCAAGCTGAGCCTCCGGTATGTGAAGAAGGCCAGCAAGGAGCGGGTGCAGCGCGCCGCCAAGGGGTATTTCAAGACCGAATGGAAGCTGAACACCTTCTGGATCGGGGTGGAGGAGTCGGACGAGGATCTGGATGCGGAAAGCATCGAGAAGACCTTCGTGGCGGGGGACGATGATGATCTGACCGACCTCCCTACGGCCGAGGAGATCGAAGCCCTATCGAGCTCGATCGAGGGTGAGGAGGGTGAAGGGGCGGTCGACCCCAACTTCGACAGGGCCTCGGAGACCGTGACCGATGCGAGCGCCGCCCAGACGCCCGACATCTCTCTGCCTCCGGACATCGACACTCTGATTCAGGCCGATTTGAAGAAACAGGTGGACCTGTTGTTCGCAGTGGCCCCGGGCATCGGCATGACCTTGAAGGGCACCGCCGATGATGTCCTGAACAATCTTTATGCGATCCTGAAGTCGATCCTGCTGGCCAACCCTCCCCCGACCCTGGAAAAGGCCGCGAACTGGCTGGCCCGCTTTCAGCTTGCGATGAATTCCAATACCGAATCCATGCGTGCGGCTGGGCGCCCGGGTAAGAACCAAAGGGCGTCAGCGGCCGGCAACCAGGCCGCAGCCGCGAATGCGGCCGCCGATGGGACCGACATCATCCCCGGCGTCGATCCCAGCAAGCTGTCGACCGACCCGCTTTCCCAGCAGGAGGTCATCGACGCGCTGAAAGAATATGTCCTCTCTCAGATTGAGGGAGCCAACCAGCGGCGTGAAGAAGCCAAGGAGCCACTTCTCGATGCGGGAAGCGCCGACATGGCGAAGATTCAGACGCTGGTCGAGAAGAACTGGGCAGGCGAGGGCCTGAAGCAGCTGGAAACCGTCAACCGGTATCTCGGTCTGTTCAACAAGGTCTGCTCCGACGAGAAGAGCCTGATCAATTTCCTGAGCATCAAGCTTGAGGCCGTCACCGACGAGACTGCGACCAAGTTCGATGCGACCGCACCGGATGCCTCAATGTCGGCGCAGCTGGACGAACTGGTCATCCAGCCGTTGATGGAGAGCCTGACATACGCTCACGCATCTGTCAGCGGGGCCGTGAAATCGCTGATCGACGAAGCCGAACAGGCGCTTTTCCAGGCCATGGGAAAGACCGTCGCGGATCTGGGTGGCAGCTGGAACGACGTTATGGACTTCCTTGGCGCTCTGAACGTCGACACCGCTCGGGGGGCTTTGCAGAAGATTCTGAACGCGACCGGGCAAGGACGGGTGGATGCCATTGCCAACGCCAGGAGCGTCGCAGCGCAACTGAAGACTGTGCTGGAGAGCAATCGTCTCGCCACACTGCTCGACGAATCGCCGTTCGCGACAAAGCCCGAAATCAAGGCGCTCTTGATTGGTTCCCTGAACGAGATCGAGGGGGAACTGGACAAGCTTTCTAAGCAGCAGCAGAAGGCGGCATAGTTCCCATCGCGTGGCCGGCCCCTCGACTTCGGTCGCGGTGCCGGCCTGCAACCGAAAGAAGTCTGTTCCGATGGAACTGCGTGATCAGGATCGATCGCGATCACGCATATCTCTGTTGCGACCGGTTGACGTCGACTCTCCTGGGATGTCGGCGTTGCCGGGAGGAAGGTGTCGTGGGCATCCGCGTGGGATGCCTGTAATGGGAAACCAAACCGCGGCGAAAGGTGTTCAAGGGGCCGGATGAGCGAAAAGCTGCCAATAACGCTGGGCCGTTACCAGCTGACCGAGAAGATCGGTGCCGGCGCCATGGGGGTCGTCTACAAAGGACTCGACCCCCTGATCGGCCGGCCGGTTGCGGTCAAGCTGATCCGGACCGACCTGCTGGACGAGGGCGAACGCGACGGCTATCGCGCCCGCTTCCGGCAGGAGGTGCGTTCGGCCGGCCGCTGCGTCCATCCCGGCATCGTCACCGTCTATGATTTCGCTGAACGGGACGGCGATCCCTATATCGTCATGGAGTATGTCGAAGGGCCGATCCTGCAGCGGCTGTTTGGCAAGGGCCGGCTGCCGGTCGACCAGGCGGTTGACATCACGCTGCAGCTGCTGGCGGCGCTGGGCCATGCGCATGCGCAGGGCGTGGTGCATCGCGATATCAAGCCGGCCAACATCATCGTCGGGCCGGGCGCGCGGGTGAAGATCACCGATTTCGGCATCGCCCGGATGGAGGCGAGTGCGCTGACCAATGCCGGGACGCTGCTGGGCACACCCAGCTACATGGCGCCCGAGCAGGCGCGCGGCGAGCGGGTCGACCACCGCGCCGACCTGTTCGCGGTCGGGGTCGTGTTCCTGCGCATGCTGACGGGCGCGCTGCCCTATGGCGACGAGAGCTTCGCCGCCGTCCTGCACAAGATGGCCGCGCCGGACCCGATCGATGTTTCGGCGATTGATGCGATCGAGCCACGGCTCGCGGCCGTCGCCGCCCTGGCGCTGGCGAAGAATCCGGCCGAGCGCTTCCAGTCCGCCGAGGAGTTCGAGCATCTGCTGCGGGCGATGTCGGTGGAGCATTCGGACGCGGAGATCTGGCCAGGTATGGCCGAAGAGGCCGCTGCCGCGTCACTGCCGTCTGCCGTGACCCCGGCTGCCCCTTCTCAGGCCGTGCTTCCTCCACCCGCCGCCGTCGCCGCACCGAAAAGGCTGTCGGCGTCCGTTACGCCGGGATCCTGGCCGGACGATCTCCTGGCGCGGCTCAAGGCCGCCCTGGCCGACAGCGTTGGCCCGATCGCCGGGTTGCTGGTGACCCGGACGGCGGCAAGCTGCTCCACCCCGGAAGATCTGGTCCAGGGTCTTTGCCTGCTGATCGACAATGGGGCGGCGCGGGCGAAGTTTGCCGCCGCCGCCCGAACGATTGCCGGCCTCGCCGCCGTGCCGCCGCCAGCCAGCCAGCCCAAGGTCGCCGTGGCGGAGACCATCGGTGCGGTGGCCGCCGCCCCGGTGGTGTCGATCGGGGTCATGAGTTCCGCCCAGGCGCTGCTGGCCCGCTTCATCGGGCCGATCGCCCGCGTGCTGGTGCGCCAGAGCTCGCTGGAGGTGCGGTCGCTCGACGAATTCAGCGACCGCCTGGCATCCCATATCGATAAGGACGAGGAGCGCACCCAGTTCAAGAGCGACCTCGCCGCCCTGATCGACCATCAGGAAAAGGCGCACTGACCGGCGGTTGGGTGTCTGACGCCGGCACTGCGCCGATGATCTATCGGCCGCCATCTGGTCCGAGGGTTCGGAAGCGGCCGCCTCAGGTCAGCATGTGGATCAGCCAGTTGGGATGCAGGCCCCAGTCCAGGAATCCGGCCAGCCCCATCACGAAGCCGAAGCCGCCGAACCCCCACGAGACGTAGAGCAGCCACCACAGGCTGGTCAGGGCCGCCACCGCGGCCAGCGACAGCGAGATCGCGAGGCACGCATCCGACAGGTCGAACTGGTCATCGTGCAGGTTCTCGGCATCGTAAGTGGCCTGGAAGGCCCGCGCCTTCGTGGCCAGCTCCTCCGAACTGCCATCGTAATGCGCGATGTCGCTGTCCAGCTTGGCCAGCGCGGCCTTGACGGCGCCATCGTCCGTGGATTGCGGCGGGAGCAGCGCGGCGATCAGCGCAGCCTGCTCGGCCATGCGCACCTTGAGGCGCGCCGATTGATATTCGTTCCAGGAATCGAGTTCGTCCGCCTTGGCGGCCTGCATGTCCTGGACCACGTTGTCGTCCTTGATCTTCGAGACCGCCATGAACACCGAAAGGGCGACCACGGTGATGGCCACGGCGTTGTTGAGCGACCGGACGCGGCCCTTGGACTTCAACTCCACTTCCATCGTCGTGCAGATCCTCCAAACCCCGGGCTGGCGCCATGGTTCGCCCGTCCGGGTGGAGGAGCGCCGAGCCGATTGCCGGGCAGCCGATGGGGCCTGGCTGCGCCCGACGCCAGACTGGGAGCCGCGCCGAGGACTGGCCAATGCCATGACGTCACGTGACCATCCGCCGGATGCATGAGAGGGGCCGGCTTTGTCCGGATGCTCCTTACGCCCGGGTGGACCCGTCGCCAGCCCAGGTTGCAATTGTCTTCATGCGTCCAGTGATTGGTTACATGACGCGATGGTATTGGGCGGCCGGCGGCTTCTCCTTCAGAGATAGCGGATGCTTCTGGTCCGCGAAGAGCCCGCTCGATGACGTCGTTCCCGGCACCTCGACTGTCAGATACCGATCCGTCGAGGCTCTCCGACGCGCATTGGGAATTTTTCAGGGGCCTGGGTGTACGCCGCCCCGTCACAACCTCCTCTGTCGACTATTCGGACATCTCCTCGGAATCCAGCGTCACGGATTCGACAGTGACGGACTCTTCAACGGGTTCCCTGCTTTACGGCGATCCGGACTCGCCATTTCGCGATCCCGACATGGTGGCCCTTGATCCGGGGGCCGAGCGCAGAGATGGCAAGCTAGGCGACATCGAGCATCTGATCTCCACCGAGGGGGCAGGGCCGGCACTTCGCGAGAAGTTGCGGTCTCAGGACTGGGAGCTCGGAGAGCTGAACCCGGGGCAGGAGGACCGCCTGCTCGGCTGCCTGCGTTCGCTCACGGACCCCACGGACCAGGCAAGGGCGATGGAAGCCTTCGGGGGCCAGCTCGCCCAGGCCAGTTCCGGGTTTCGCGAAAAGCTGCTCGGCGTGATCGAGGAGATGAGCCAGGCGCCGGAGTTCTCGGCTGGGCGGCATGCCGTGCCGATGGCGATCGTGAACTGCGTCGGTTCCAATGCCTTCACGGAGGAGCAGTGTGGCAGGCTGAGGCGCTATCTCGGCGGAACCCCCGGTTTCGACAACAATATACCTGGGGCGATCAAGGCGTTGGACAGCGCCGTTCAGCACGCCAGGCAGTCTGCGCAGCCCGCAGCGGCGACCGTAGCGAGGGAGCCGCCTTCCGAGGTCGCGCCCGGGGAAAGCCAGCTTGGCGGGCTCGAGGCCGCCTTCCGCATCAATGGCAGGCCGTTGTCGAGCGAGGAGGCCCGGGATGCGGTGCTGGCTTTCCCGCTGGAGATCGAAGAGCTGGGAGCGGATCAGCAAGGCCGCCTGTTGAGGTGCCTGGACTCGATTCAGGATCCTTTGGCCTGGGCCGCCGCACTGGAGAAGATCGGTCCCAAGCTCAGCAAGGCTACACCCGAGTTCCGCCAGGCGGTGATCGCGAAGATCCGGTATCTGGGCGACTATCCTCCAGATTCCAGAGAGCGCTATGCCATAGCGAATGCTGCCATCCACTGCACCGGCCCCGGCGCCGTGGACCTGACATCCGAAGAATTGAGCGATCTTCAGGTCTCTCTGGCGTCCGCACCCGACGGTTACTTCAACCGTATCGGGGCGGAGGCGAACATCCGCAGCATGTTGCAGGCCAGTCAGGCCGCAGCGCCCTCTGCGGCCGTCGTGGCCGAGGCCAGGGAAGCTCGCCTTCAGGAGCTTGAGGCCTTCGACCCGCAGCGGGGAGTGTGGCCACCGCCGACTCCGGCGCAGCAAAGTGCGGCGCTGCGGGATGCGGTGCTGAATTCACCGCTGGAGATTGGCGAGCTGGATCCGGCGCAGCAAGCACGGGTGTTCAGGCTGCTGGAAAGGATCGGGAACCCCAGGGACTGGGCGGCCGCGATGGGAAAGATCGGTCCCAAGCTCAGCAGCGCCACCCCTGAGTTCCGTAGAGATGTGCTCGTCAAGATCAGGAATCTGGGCGACTACCCCGAGCACTCCGACGGTCGCCTTGCCATAGCGGACGCCATCATCAACTTTGCCGTGCCGACTGCCACGGCCGTGCCGACTGCCACGGGCGTGCCGACTGTCACGGGGTTGACGGCGGACGAACTCGAGCACCTGCAGGGCTCGCTTCAGCTGGTGCCGGCTTATCACAGTTCGCGCCAATTGGCGGAAATCCAGATCGGCAACGCCCTTCGAGGCTGGCGGCCTGCTCCACCCCCCGCGGTCGTCGCAGCCGAGGCCAGGGAAGCTCGCCTTCAGGAGCTCGAAGCCTTCGCGCCCCAGCAAGCGTGGCCACCGCTGACCCCGGCGCAGCAAAGCGCGGCGCTGCGGGATACGGTGCTGAACTCATCGCTGGAGATCGACAAACTGAATCCGGCGCAGCAAGAACGGGTGTTCAGGCTGTTGGAAAGGATCGAGAACCCTCGGGACTGGGCGGCCGCGATGGGAAGGATCGGTCCGAGGCTCGGCGAGGCCACCCCCGAATTCCGCGGGGCGGTGCTCGGCAAGATCCGCTATCTCAGCAACTCCCGCCATGTGGATTCCGACCGCCTGGCCGTGGCGGATGCCGTCGTCAGCTGTGCCGGTCCCAGCGCCGCGCGCCTGACGACAGCAGAGCTCATGGATCTGCAGGACTCGCTCGGGCGGGTGCCTGGCTATCATCCGCAACGGCATATCGCGGAACTTCAGATCGGCACCGCACTGCGCGCCAGGCAACCTGGGTTGGCTCCGGTGATGCACCCGGCAGCGATCGAGCATGCCGTGATGAGCGGCCACCCCGCGGGCCAGGAAAGCGCCATGGCGGCGATCGAAGGCATCGCCTATCCGGTGGCTGGTGCGTGGCAGCCCCCAGGCCAAGCAGCGCATCAGGACGGGATGCTCGGGGCGGCGCTGTTCAGCATGAACAGCCGGATCGACCATGTGTCCACGAAGCTGCATGGCCGGATCTCCAACAGCCTCAATGCCATCAAGCACCCTGGCAATTGGGCGAGTGCGGTGTCCGGGTTCGGCGCGAAGCTGGGCAAGGCCGGCCGGGAGGTGCGCACCGCCGTGTTCAACAAGATCGACGAGATGGGCAATTCCCTGGCCCAGAAGCGCGATTACGCCGTGGAGGCTGCCGTAGGGACCGCCATCGTCCACTGCGCCGGTCCCAGCGCCGCTGTCTTCACACCGGAACAGCGCGCCAGCCTGTTGCGTCATGCCGACAGGCTGGACCCGAACGGGATCTGGCGCGTCCCGGCGATGAACAGTCTCCGGCAGGGCTGGCCGAAATGGCCATATGGACGACCGAGCTACGAAGAGACATTGGTTTGGGTGCGCCCCCCGCCGCCCGTGCCGCCCCGTCCTCAGCAGGCCGGCCAGCGCCCGGCCACGCTGATGAATCCGGCCGAGCAGGACCAATTCCTCGATAGCCTGGACCAAATCGGCAACAGGCTCGGCGAGGCAGCCCCGGGGCGCCGTGCGCTGGTGCTCGACCAGATCGACCTGATGAGTGATCCCGCCAACAATGCTGGCTGGAACGCCGCGATCGCCATCGTCAAATGCGCCGGCCCCAGCGTCCGCGGATTGTCGGCGGAGGAGCGCAGTCGCCTGGTCGGCAATGCCCTCCGGATCCAGGATAGTTTCAAAGCCGTCGATGCCTTGCTGAGCATCAAGACGGCTTGGCCGGATGGCGGGCCTACATTCGACGACGTGCTGGTCGGAAAGGCGCGTCCCGCATGGGTGAACGATATCCGCGAGATCGTGGTCCTGCTGAATCAAGAGGTTCTGGCGCAGAACAACCCGCCGCCGGCCGCTCCGCCGAGGGCCCGCCCGGTCAAGACCAGGAAGGGTAAGGCGCGGTGATGATGTCTGGTCCCGTCCTCGAAATCGACCGCACGATTGGCGTCAAATTCTGCCAGTTGCCAAAGTCGATACGTCAGGTTTGGTCATTGGATCTATCGACGACGACACATTGTCGGCACTAACGAAGTCAAGGAGATCGCTATGCTCAGAATTGGATTGATGCTCGCGCTGATCGGGGTGCTCGCCGGTTGCCAGCACACGGGCGGGGCGAGCTCCGGCCCGCGCGTGGCCTCGACCTATCAATGCGTGCCGTCCGACGACGCCTCGGCCCAGGCCGCCCCTGCCACCGGCAAGGGGCACAAGCCCCGGCGGCTCACGGTGTTCTACGACGCCGCCCATCAGCAGGCGGTGGTCAGCGTCGATGGCGGCAGCATCAACTACCTGAACCTGGTGCCGGGCGAGAAGGAACCGCTCTACACCAACTCGAAATACGCCTGGAAGGGCACCGGCGACACCAGCGTCCTCACCGATATCGCCGACATCCAGGTCTACAGCTGCACACGCGCGGCCAACCCGGGCTAGGGGCAGCCGTGACCACGGCGGCGGGGCGCCCGGACGCCCCGCCGAGGCGGGCATGCCCGATCTGGCCTCCGATCAGGATGGGCGGGTGGGGCGTGACCGTTCCCGGCAGCGGCGAAGACCGCGGCGGCAAAGCCCCCGGGGCAAAGACAGGGATTAAGGCGGTGCGGGCCAAATTCGAAAGGCGGACCATGCGATACAAGATTTTCTCGGCTCTCCTGGCACCGGCGCTCTGCGCCCTTGCCCTGGCGCCGCAACCGGCCTCGGCCGAGGCCGGCAAGGCCGCGCTGGTGATCGGCAACGGGACCTACCAAGGTGGTCACGCGCTGGCGGCCTGCGAGCAGTCGGCCCGGGATGTCGGTGCGTGGCTGCAGCGCCAGGGCTTCCAGGTGGACCAGGTGCTCAACGGCTCATCGGTGGCGATGCGCAGCGCGATCGGCAATTTCGTGACGCGGGTCTCCGGCGCGCCGCAGAAGACAGCGATCATCTATGTCTGCACCTACGCCGCCGTCGCCAACCAGCGCCTGTTCATGCTGCCGGTGGATTCGGATCCGGGCCAGCTGGCGCGGCTCGAAACCCAGGGTGTCGTGCTCAAGGCCCTGCTGAACACCCTGGCCGGCACCAACGGCGTGCTGTTCGCCGATCTCGGCATGCCGCCGGACAAGAACGCGGCCGACGCGGTCGATGCGCTGCAGGCCGGGCTGCCGGCAGGGGTGCACTTCGCCATCGTCGCGCGCAACGACAATGGCATCGGCACGCTGGGCCGGGGCCTGCCGGGCCTGCTCGGCAGCTCCGGCCAGGATTGGGGCCGGCTGTCGACGGCGTTCCAGACCGAGCACAGCGCATCGCAAGGCGACAAGCTGGCCGTGTTCGCGCCGCTGGCCGGGCCGATGCCGCCGCTGGTGGATGCCGGGGCTGGGGCTCCGGCCGTCGCTGCGGCGCCGCCGCCGCCAAGTGCAGCGCCTGCAGTGGCCGCCGTAGCGCCGGCGCCTGCCGCGCCCAGCCCGGCCGCACCGAACCCGGCTGCGGCAGCGACCGTGGCGGCAGCATCCGCCGTCGCCGCGTCCTCCGGCGTCGCATCATCCGCCAATTCCGGCGAGCATCCTGCAGAACAGGTCGCGTCGGCACCGTCCGGCACCGAGGCCTCGCCCCAGGCGGCGCCGGCTGAGGCGCCAAAGGCGGCGCCCCTGCAGCTCGTGCCGCCGCGGCCGCCTGTCGTCACCCCGCCGGCCGCCAGCGGATCGACGGCCCCCGGTGCGGAGCCGGCCAAACCGGCCACGCCGACCGTGACGACCGCCAGCCTTGCGCCGAACCCCACGCCGGCCGCCCCCGCGGCCCAGCCGGCCACGCCGAAGCCCGACCTCCGGTCCAGCCGCATCCAGGCCGCCCTGGCCCGGCGCGGCTTCTATGCCGGACCGGCCAGCGGCCGGATGGACAGCCACACCAGGGATGCCATCCGTGCCTTTCAGACGGCGATCGGTGACGCGCCCAGCGGGGTGCTGTCGCAGATCCAGATCGCCAAGCTCCTGAACATCGGGCAATGAACAGATGACGCTCCGGGTCAAATTCAACTTGGCGATGCTGGTGGCATTCCTGGCCGGGCTCGGCCTGGCCGGCCTCTTCGTCAACACGGTCGCCCAGCGCGAGGCTCGGCGTTCCGTGCTGGCGGAGGCCGCCATCATCATGAACGCGGCGGATGCCACGATCCACTACACCGACACGCAGGTCGTGCCGCTGCTCAGCAACCAGTTGAAGACCCAGTTCCTGCCCCAGAGCATTCCGTTCTTCGTGGCGCAGCAGACCTTCGGCCAGATGGCGTCCTCCCTCCCGGAGGACGTCTATCGCCAGCCGGCGGTCAACCCCACCAACCCGGCCGACCGGCCGACGCCCTGGGAAACCGATATCATCAAGACCCTGGCGGCCCAGCCGGACCTGACGGAGCTGGTGACGGAACGGACGACGGATGCCGGCAACATCCTGTCCTATTCGCAGCCGATCCGGGTCACCAGCGAAAGCTGCCTGACCTGCCATTCGACGCCGGAGGCCGCGCCGCCCTCCATGGTCGACACCTATGGCCGGGACAACGGGTTCGACTGGAAGCTCGGCGACACCGTCGGCGCGCAGATCGTGTCCATGCCCGTGAGTGTGCCGCTGCAGCGGGCGCGGTCGAGCCTCTACCTCATCATGGGCGGGCTCACCATCGTCTTCGCGATGATGCTGATCATGCTCAACCTGCTGCTGCACTTCTTCATCATCGTGCCGGTGCGCCGCATCTCCAAGCTCGCGGACGAGGTCAGCCTGGGCAACATGGACGTGCCGGAATTCCAGTTCTCGTCTGGGGACGAAATCGGCTCGCTGGCCGTGTCCTTCAACCGCATGCGCCGCAGCCTGGTCACGGCGATGGGCATGCTGGGCGAGTGATGGTTACGGATCCGACCGGGCCAGGGCTCCGGCGATCCGCCGTGGAACCGGGAGCAGTGTGTCAGGATGAGCGGCGAAGCACGGACGGGCATCGGCGCCGGGGTACGGGCCCTCGGCGATGGCAGGACGCCGGTCCAGGTCCTGGTCGTCGACGAGGATGCCGTGACGCGGGGGGCGATCATCCGCTACCTCGACGAGCACGGCGTCCAGGCCATCGCAGCCTCGACGCCCCAGGACATCGCCCGCTGCCTTTCGGAGGACGAGCCGGACCTGGTGATCCTGGATCTGCTGCTGGGCCAGGAGGACGGATTCGACCTGCTGCGGTCGATCCGGTCGGCCTCCGACGTGCCGGTGATCGTCACCACCGGCTACCGGCGGGATGAGATCGACCGGGTCGTCGGGCTGGAACTCGGCGCCGACGATTACCTGACCAAGCCGTTCGGCCTGCGGGAGTTGCTGGCCCGCATCCGTGCCGTGCTGCGCCGGGGCGACCCCGGCCGGACCCTGACGCCGCGGGACGCCACCGCCGCCCGCTATTGGCTCGGTGGGCTGATGCCGGACCAGCCGATGGTGCCGCAGCCGGACGAGGCCGGCCGGCGGGTTGGTTTCGGCGGCTGGCAGCTGGACCGGCACAGCCGCCGCCTGACCAATCGTGCCGGGCGGCTGGTGCCCCTGACCAAGGGGGAATATGCCCTGCTGGCAGCCTTTCTGGAGGCGCCGCAGCAGCCCCTGTCGCGGGAGCATCTGCTGCAGGCGACCCACATGCGCGACGACATGTTCGGCCGGACCATCGACGTCCAGGTCCTGCGGCTGCGGCGCAAGCTGGAGACCGACCCCGGCGGCCCGCGCGTCATCCAGACGGAACGCGGCATCGGCTACAAGTTCGCGCTGCCCGTCGAACAGCTCTGACTGCTGTCGTCCTTGCCATGGCGCCGGTGCAGGGCCATTTCGGGGGAACCACGCAATCAGGGCAAAGCCATGGCCGCCGACGACCGGGACGAC
>NZ_JBYRFX010001063.1:0-25993 GCF_057815775.1 Inquilinus sp. | reverse complement strand
TGGGGCTGGTGAACACGGCGGGGTCGCTGATCCTGACCTACCTGACCTTCGGCCTGCCGCTGTCGATCTGGCTGCTCAAGGGCTTCTACGACAACATCCCGCCGCAGCTGGAGCAGGCGGCGCGGATCGACGGCGCGACGCGGTTCCAGGCCTTCTTCTTCGTGGTCATGCCGCTGTCCTCGCCGGGCATTATCGCCACCGCGATCTATTCCTTCGTCCTGGCGTGGAACGAATACGTCTATGCCCTGACCTTCATCAACGACAAGAGCAAGCTGACCCTGCCGGTCGGGCTGGAGCGGTTCTTCACGGAATACGCGACCAACTGGCCCGGGCTGATGGCGGCGTCGTTCATCATGAGCGTGCCGGTCGTGGTGCTGTTCCTGGTGCTGCAGAAATACTTCGTCCGTGCCCTGACCGAAGGCGCGGTCAAGTCCTGACAAGAAGGGGAGTCGATGGCGCAGGTCATCTTGCGGGACGTGGTCAAGACCTACGGCAATATCTACGCCGTCGACCACGTGTCGCTGACGGTCGAGGACGGTGAGTTCGTGGCCCTGGTCGGCCCGTCCGGTTGCGGCAAGACCACGACGCTGAACCTGGTGGCGGGGCTGATCGAGCTCAGCGACGGCGAGATCCATATCGGCGACCGGCTGGTCAACGATCTCGACCCCAAGGACCGGGACATCGCCATGGTGTTCCAGAACTACGCGCTGTACCCCAACAAGACGATCTTCAAGAACCTGGCCTTCCCGCTGAAGATGCGGAAGCTGCCGGCGGCGGAGATCGAGCAGAAGGTGCTGGCCGCGGCCAGGGTGCTGGATATCGAGCATCTATTGGAGCGGCGGCCGCGCGAGCTGTCCGGCGGCCAGCAGCAGAGGGTGGCGCTGGGCCGGGCGCTGGTGCGCGACCCCCGGGTGTTCCTGATGGACGAGCCGCTGTCGAACCTGGACGCCAAGCTGCGGACCCAGATGCGGTCGGAGCTGAAGCGCTTCCACCAGGATCTGAACGCCACGGTGATCTACGTCACCCACGACCAGATGGAAGCCGTCACCATGGCCGACAAGATGGCGGTGATGAGCGGCGGGTTGCTGCAGCAATACGACACGCCGGAGCGGGTGTTCGAGCACCCGGTCAACACCTTCGTCGCCAGCTTCGTCGGCAGCCCGGCGATGAGCCTGGTGCCGGCCCGGGTGGTGGGCGAGGGGACCGGTGCCAGCCTCGAAGGGCCGGAGGGCTGGCGCGTCGCCCTGTCCGACGCCAACGCCCGCAAGGCGCAAGCTGCGACGGACGGCAGCATCGTGCTCGGCGCCCGGCACAGCACGGTCAAGCTGCACCGCGAGCAGGCACCGGGGGCGGTAGCCGGCCGGATCTATACGGTCGAGCCGACCGGCGACATCACCTACGCCCATGTCCATCTCGGCGCCGCCACCGTGGTGGTCAGCGTCACGCCGGATGTGAAGCTCGGGCTCGACCAGCCGGTCTGGCTCGAATTCGACCAGCAGAAGCTGCATTTGTTCGACGGCAAGACCGGCATGGCCCTCGCCGCCGCCTAGCCACGACTCCTGATCATTCGGCCCGGATCACAGGCCGGCACGCGAAAGGGAAGGACGGATCCTTGAAGATCACCAATGTGCGGACCGCCGTCATCGCGGGGAATTTTCCCTGGGTGCTGGTGAAGGTGGAGACGGATGCCGGCATCACCGGGCTGGGCGAAGCCTATTGGGGCGCCGGCGTCGCCGAGCTGGTGCACAAGGCCAAGCCGGTCATCATCGGCGAGGACCCGGTCAACATCGGCAAGCTGGTCGAGATCATGATCCGCTGCCTGTCGGGCGAGGGGTCGCAGGCCGGCGCCACCGTGACCGCGATCAGCGGCATCGAGATCGCGCTGTGGGACCTGCTGGGCAAGGCGCTGCAGACGCCGATCTCGACCTTCTTCGGCGGCCGGTTCCGCGACAAGATCCGGATCTATGCCGATTGCCATGCCGGCGACACGCCGGAGCCGTCGGATTATGCCGCCAAGGCGCGCGAGGTGGTGGCGGACGGGTTCAGCGCCATCAAGTTCGACCTCGACACCCGCAACCCCTACACCATCGACATCTCCGACGACCCCAATCCACGCCGCCAGTGGTTCGAGCCGTTCAACCGCACCATCGGGTCGCAGGAGATGGCCTGGATGGTCGATGTCGTCCGCGCCGTGCGCCAGGCGGTCGGGCCCGAGATCATGGTGGCGATGGACGCGCATTGGAAATTCGGCGTGAACGACGCGATCAAACTGGCCCAGGCGCTGGAGCCGTTCGACCTGCTGTGGCTGGAGGACCCGGTGCCGCCGGAGAACATCGAGGCGCAGCGCCATGTCACCCATTCCACCCGCACGCCGATCTGCACCGGCGAGAACCTGTACCGCAAGCACGGCTATCGCGAGCTGATCGAGAAGCAGGCGGCGCGGATCATCGCCCCCGACATCCCGAAGATGGGCGGGCTGGCGGAGGCCAAGAAGGTCGCCGACCATGCCGACCTCTATTACATCCCGATTGCGCCACACAACGTCGCCAGCCCGATCGGCACCGTCGCCGGCGCCCATGTCTGCGCCGCGATGAACAACTTCCTGGTGATGGAATTCCACGCCCATGACGTGGCGTGGTGGAGCGACCTGGTCGATGGCGGCCCGCCGATCGTCGACGGCTTCATCCACCTCAACGACCGGCCTGGCCACGGCCTGACCCTGAATGAGGATGTCGCGCGGGCGCATCTGCAGCCCGGCACCAAATATTTCGGCGACGAGCCTTGAGCCCTCTGAACATCGACCCCGGGGATGAATCGAGATGATCGAGACCAGTGACATCAAGCGGCCGCCGGCGGAGTGGTCAGCGGCGCTGCGGGCGGTCGGTGCCGCCACGGCGAGCAGCACCCTGTCCCGCATGGGCGTCCGCAACACGCATATCTGCGGCCCCACCGCCTGGACCAAGGGCAAGGCGATCGCCGGCCCGGCGCTGACGCTGCAGTTCATGCCGAAGCGCGAGGACCTCTATGGCGAGGACGAATATGCCCAGCCGGAGAAGCAGCTGCACCGGCATGTGCTGTACCATGTGCAGGAAGGCGACATCGTGGTCGTCGACGCCCGCGGCGACATGAAGAGCGGCGTGTTCGGCGACATGATGCTGACCTACTTCAAGGGCCGCGGCGGCCTGGGTGTGGTCATCGACGGCTGCATCCGCGATTACCCGAACACCGGCCGGATCGACCTGGGCTTCTGGCTGCGCGGCGTGACGCCGAACTTCCACACCCAGACCGACCTGATGCCGTTCGGCGTCAACATCCCGATCGCCTGCGGCGGCGTGCTGGTAATGCCGGGCGACATCATCGTGGCCGACGATGACGGTGCCGTGGTGGTGCCGGTCGCCCTGGCCACGGCCGTGATCGAGCAGTCGGCCAAGCACCACGAATGGGAGGATTTCTCGCGCGAGCGGCTGTCCGAGGGCGGCGACCTCCGGCGCTACTACCCGCTGTCCGATGCGGCCCGGCCGGAATACGAGGAATGGCTGAAGACGCATCCGCGGGTCCCGCTGGCCTGAGGCGCAGCCGGCCTCAGTCCCGATGTCGGAAGCCGAAAAGGCGGCCGGTCACCCCGGCCGCCTTTCTTTCGTCTCAGGCCGATGCTGCAGAGGCCTTGGCCTCGCGGCGCCGGCGGTGCAGCACCGGCTCGGTGTAGCCATTGGGCTGGTCGACGCCCTGCAGCACCAGGTCCAGCGCCGCCTGGAAGGCAATGCTGCGGTCGAAATCCGGCGCCATCGGCCGGTACAGCGGATCGCCGGCGTTCTGGCCGTCCACCACCGCCGCCATGCGCCGCATCGTCGCCTGCACCTGGTCCAGCGTGCACAGGCCGTGCTTCAGCCAGTTGGCGATGTGCTGGGACGAGATGCGCAGCGTGGCCCGGTCCTCCATCAGCCCGACATCGTTGATATCTGGCACCTTGGAGCAGCCGATCCCCTGGTCGATCCAGCGCACGACATAGCCCAGGATGCCCTGGGCGTTGTTGTCCAGCTCACGCTGCACCGCGTCGGTCGACAGGTTGCGGCCGCCGAGCAGCGGCGGGGTCAGGATCGCATCCAGGCTGGCCACCGGCCGGGCCTTCAGCTCGTCCTGCCGGCTGGCGACGTTCACCGCGTGGTAATGCGTGGCGTGCAGCACCGCGGCAGTGGGCGACGGCACCCAGGCGGTGCTGGCGCCGGCCTTGGGATGGCCGATCTTGGCGACCAGCATCTCGGCCATGGCGTCGGGCTTGGCCCACATGCCCTTGCCGATCTGCGCCTTGCCCTGCAGGCCGGTGCGCAGGCCCTGGTCGACGTTGTTGTCCTCATAGGCCGACAGCCAGGCGGCATCCTTGATCTCGCCCTTCGGCAGCACCGGGCCGGCGACCATGCTGGTGTGGATCTCGTCGCCGGTGCGGTCGAGGAAGCCGGTGTTGATGAACACCAGGCGGTGGCGCACCGCGCGGATGCACTCCTTCAGATTGACCGTCGTCCGCCGTTCCTCGTCCATCACGCCGACCTTCAGCGTGTGGCGCGGCAGGCCCAGCGCATCCTCGACCCGGCCGAACAGCGTGTCGGTCAGCGCCGCCTCGTCCGGCCCGTGCATCTTCGGCTTGACGATGTAGACGCTGCCGGTGCGGCTGTTGCGCAGTCCATCGGTCTTGCGCAAATCGTGCAAGGCGCAAAAGGCGGTCATCAGCGCGTCGAGGAAGCCTTCCGGCACCTCCTGCCCATCCGCATCCAGCACCGCGTCGGTGGTCATGAGGTGGCCGACATTGCGCACCAGCATCAGGCTGCGCCCGGGCAGGGTGAGTGATCCGCCATCGACTGCGGTGTAGGACCGGTCGGCGGCCAGGGTGCGGGTCAGGGTCTTGCCGCCCTTGGCGAAGGTCTCCGCCAGGTCGCCCGTCATCAGGCCGAGCCAGTTGCGGTAGACCGCGACCTTGTCTTCGGCATCCACCGCCGCGACCGAATCCTCGCAATCCTGGATCGTGGTGACCGCCGCTTCCAGCAGCACGTCCTTGACGCCCGACGGGTTGTCGGCGCCGATCGGGTGCGACCGGTCGATCTGCAGCTCGATGTGCAGGCCATTGTTGCGGAACAGCAGGCTGTGCCCGTCCTGACCGTGGCCGACGAACTGCTCCGGCCGGGCGAGGGTGGTGGTCGCGCCACTGTCCAGCGTGATCTCGATCGCGGCCCGGCCGCCGGAGGTCATCAGCCGGTAGCCGGTCACATCGCCATGCGTCCCCAGCATCAGCGGGATCGCCGTGTCGAGGAACTTGGCCGCCCGGGCGATGACCTCGCGGCCGCGCAGCCGGTTGAAGCCGCTCCCGGCGGCGAGGTCGCCGTCCTGCGGGATCGCGTCGGTGCCGTACAGCGCGTCGTACAGGCTGCCCCAGCGGGCGTTGGCGGCGTTGAGGGCGAAGCGTGCATTCATGACCGGCACCACCAGCTGCGGCCCGGCGATGGTGGCGATCTCCGGATCCATATCGGTGGTGTCGATCGAGAAATCCGGTCCCTCCGGCTTGAGATAGCCGATCCCAGTCAGGAAGCTGCGGTATTCGGCCGGATCCAGCGCCTGGCCGCGCCGTTCCTCATGCCACGCATCGATCCGGGCCTGGAGGTGCAGGCGCTCGTCCAGCAGCGCGCGGTTGACCGGGCCGAGGTCCTGCAGCAGGGCCGCGAACTGCACCCAGACGGTGTCCGGGTCGATGCCGGTGCCGGGCGCGATCTCGCGCTCGACCAGATCCGCCAGGGTCGATGCCACCCTGAGGGTGTGCCGTTGGACGTAGGAGGTCATGTTCAGCCGCGTGGTTAAGAGGTTGATGGTCCCGGGCTAGCCCTTCGGTCCCCGGCGGTCCAGGGCGTTGCCGAAAAATCCCACGATGCGGAAACCGGGCCGATGCTAAGAAGGCATTTTACAGCCATCGGCGCGGCTTCGCCCCGTCGAAATGCGGCCTCAGGTCGGATCGGATAGATGAGCGAGAGGCGATCGGTACCGGCCCCCAGGTCCGGCAGCGTGCAGTCGGTGGAGCGGGCCCTGACGCTGCTGGAGGTGCTGGGCGAGGATGAGGAGGGCTATCGCCTGACCGACCTGGCAACCCGCACCGGCCTGTCGCCCTCGACCGTGCATCGCCTGCTGGCAACGCTGGAGACCCGGCGCTTCGTCCAGTTCGACCCGTCGGACGGAATGTGGCACATGGGCCGCCAGGCCTTTGCCGTCGGCTCCGCCTTCGTCCGCCAGCGCAACTTCGTGGCCCCGGCGCTGCCGTTCCTGCGCCGGCTACGGGACCAGACCCGTGAGACCGCCAATCTCGGCGTGGCCGATGACGGTGAGATGGTGTTCCTGACCCAGGTCGAAAGCCGCGAGATCATGCGCGCGATCAGCCGCGTCGGCGGCCGGGCGCCGATGGCGTCCTCCGGCATGGGCAAGGCGATCCTGGCGACCTATTCCGCCGCCGACGTGGCGGCGATCGTCAGCCGGCACGGCCTGAAGCGATTGACGCCGCGGTCACTGACGGAGGCAGCCGACCTCGGCACCGAACTCGATCGTATCCGCCGGCAAGGCTACGCCGTCGATGACGAGGAGTTCGTGACCGGCCTGCGCTGCGTCGCCGCAGTCGTCTACGACGCTCAAGGAGAGGCACTGTGCGCCATCTCGGTGTCGGGCTTGGCGGTCCGCCTGACCACGGAGCGCGTCGCCACGCTGGGCCTCTTGCTGCGGGACACCGCGATCGAGCTTACCCGCACCCTGGGCGGGCGGATGCCCGAGGGTGCGGGCGCCTGATCGGACCTATTTCAGGTTGGACTCGATGGTCTGTGCTTCGGACAGATGCTGCTGCACGATCGGCGCCAGCTCCGCGGCCACGGCCTTGAGGTTGGGGTCGGTGCCGGAGTCACCGTAGTTCTGCTGCAGCTTCAGCGCCTGCTGGTGTCCGTCGACCTGGCCTTCCATGTACAGCCGGTCGAAATCCGAACGCTGGGCCGATTTCAGGGCCGCCAGCTTGTCCTGGTGCTCCGGGTCGAGCGTCTTCGGCAACTGCAGCGACAGGTTGGACGCCATGGCCGCGCTCTTGATCTTGGCGGTCGAGGCGGTGTGGTCATGAACCATCATCCGCGCGAAGCGCCGGACCTCGGTGCTGCGGCTGCGCCGCTCGGCGATCTTGCCGGCCTGGACCTCGAACAGGTCGCTCATGACAGCGGTCTGCACATAATTGGCAGGGTCGATCTGCGGCGCCGGCGCCACCGAGGCGAGCATCTGCGCCGGGGTGCTATCCTTGCTGCAGGCCCCGAGCAGGGCGGAGCCGGCAATCGCGGCAACAGAAACCATAAGGACAATTCTCATCGCAACCTCCCTTGGAATGTTTGAGTTCCCAGGGGTGCAATGGGACGACTGCGCCCGATGTTCCACCGGAACGCTGGTCAGGCCGCTTCCGGGTCCACCTCGCCATTGGCCCGGTGCCGGCCGAGAGCGGCGACGATCAGCCGGTACTTGACCAGGGCATTGGTCATGTCGCGGAAGTAGCTGACCAGATCGCCCCAGGGATCGTTGACCCGGGTCAGGCCGGAGATGAAGGCGACGACGGTGCCGACTTCGGTCCGCCCCTGGATCACGAACCAGCCGCCGACGAACAGCACGCCGATGACGCCGATCTGGTGCAGCAGGTTCATCAGGAAGTTCATGCCGAACTTGCGGCGGAAGATTTCCATGTTCAACCGATAGATGTCGCTGACGCGGCTGCGATAGGTGCCGGCTTCCCGCGGCCCGCTCCGCTCCGCGGCCTCATCGACGATCTCGACGCTCAGGGCGCGCAGCACCTTGATCCGCTCTTCCGTGCGCCGGTTGATCGCCTTCTGCAGGAACGGGATGAACAGGAATTGCGGAAAGAACAGCACCAGGGCGACCAGCGCCATCCAGGGCTGCAGGATCAGCATGTAGCCGAACACCGCGAGCAGAAGCCCGCCATTGAGCACGGCGCTCGAGATGCTGGCGCCGATAAAGCCGCCGACCGCTTCGACCTCCGACACGATGATCGAGATGTCGACGCCTTCCTGATGCGTTTCCGACGCCTCGTCCGTCCCCGCTGATTTGTCGGATGTCGATGGGCTCAGTTGCAGGCGCAGGCGCCGGTTGGCCCGCTCGCTCACCGAAGCGCGATAGAGGTTGAGCAGGTATTTCAGCCCACCCTGGCCCAGCACCGCGCCGACATAGAGCAGGCCGAGGACGATGAGGTCGTACAGTTGATGTTTGGCTAGGGCGCCGTTAACGATCCGCCGTTGCAGTTCCAACGGTGCAAGATCGAGCAGGAACACCCCGACCGCCAAGAGCGACAAAAAGATCTGGTCCCGGCCGCTGACCTGCCAGATGTAGCGGTAGAGGCCATCCGGCATGCCCTGCTTATGCGTGGCCGACGGCGGATTCGCCGCACTGTCATCCATTGCGGCGCCCCGATCCGTTCTCGTGTCTCACGCTGCGAAGAATCACGCCTTGCACCGGGCCCGTGGGCATCCGGTCATTGCATGAGGCCTTCGATCGTCGCCCTGACGCTGGCCTGCTCGATCGGCTTCTGCAGGATGGGGGCCGAGAATGCCTCGGTCTCCGGGTCTTCGAATCCGGTCATGAATGAGAACGGGATGCTGCGGCGCTGCAGGGCCCGGGCGATCGGGAAGACCCGCTGGCCCTGTTCCAGCCGGATGTCGAGGACGGCGGCGTCGAGCGTGTCCGTCTCCGCCAGCTGCAGGCCCTGTTCGAGCGATCCGACCGGGCCCAGCACCTCGAAGCCGAAGGACTGGATGACAGCCTGCAGGTGCAGCGCCAGGAAGCCGTCGTCTTCGACGATCAGGATCCGCTTCAGCGGCTTGATGACGGGCTTGGCCGGCGTGAAGGGCTGCGGCGTCGGCCATTGCGCGAGGGCCGCGAGCCGGGCCGGGTCGAGAATCTCCAGCCGTTCGTTCCGCAGGCGGATCAGGCCGTCACCCTGCAGCTTCATCACCATCCGGTTGGCATGCACCGCCGAGATTCCCAGCGCATCGGCCATGTCGCGCTGGGTCAACGGCAGCCGCAGCTCTGTCTCGCTGCCAAGGCCCCGGGCCATGGCACGATCGCGCAGGTCCAGCAGCAACGCGGCCAACCGTTCGTCGGCGGCGCGGCATCCCAGCGACAGCATGGTGCCGTGGGTCTGCTGCACATCCGCCGCCAGGATGGCGGAGAACTGCCGGATGGTCGGAAGGGAACGGCTGTCGACAAGATCGCCGACCGACACCGCCATCACCTGCGCATCGGTCAGCGCGATGGCCGGGGCGGGCCGCGATGAGGTGAATTGGGCGGCCACCCCGACGAGATCCCCAGGCAGCAGGATGCGAAGCAGGTGCCGGCGGCCATCGGCGAATGTCCGGAACTGGGCCAGCCAGCCCGATTTGAGCACATGCAGGCGGGGACGGCCGCCCTTGGCGCCGTTGCTCCAGTCGATCTTCGCGCCCTTGGCGAGAAGGGTCTGGTCCGCCACGGTGAACCGGGCCCGCACGACCGGGTCCAGCAGGTCGGAATGAGGCATGGCCGGGCCGCGGCCGGAGACAAGCCGGCGGCCATCCGCCGGAGGTGACGACGTCACTCCGCGGAGAAAGGTGTTGGCAGCCGTCCCGAGGTCCATCATAGCCCCTGAATATCTTCGATACCGGCCTTGCGGATCACAACGCATGGCGGTCCCATCTGTTCCGCATCCTACCGGGATTTTTGGCCGGGACGGTTGCGAATAGTGTGTGAGTCTAGAAAAATTCCGATGCCCATAAAATATCAAATGTTAATTTCGGCTGCTTGGCAGTGAAGGCGACTGAATATCTGCCATCCCATGCGAGTATGACTTTGATCTTCGGGCTGCGTTTCGCTTCAATGTTGAGAGATCCCGCACAGTGGGCTAGGTTCGAGATCTCGGCTGGCTGAGCGCAGCAGCCTCTGACTCCCGCGGCTTCGGCGCGGGTGGGCCGGCTTCCAGAGGACTCCTCGATGAACAGCGTTCCTGGTGCGGCAGATCCCGCCGTGCCTTTGCCGAATTTGCAGGCCGCCTCGACGGAAGGCGCGGCCGTCCACCGCCTCGCTGCGATCGTGGAATCCTCGCAGGACGCCATCCTGGCGAAGGATCTCGACGGCATCATTACCAACTGGAACCAGGGGGCGGAGCGGCTGTTCGGCTACACCGCCGAGGAGATGATCGGCAAGCCGGTCCTGTTGCTGATCCCTGAGGAGCGCCAGCATGAGGAGCCGACGATCCTGGCGCGCATCCGCAAGGGCGAGCGGATCGAGCATTACGAGACCATCCGCCGCCGCAAGGACGGCGGCCTGATCGAGATCTCGCTGACCGTCTCGCCGATCAAGGACGGCCAGGGCAACATCATCGGTGCCTCGAAGATCGCCCGCGACATCACCGAGCAGAAGCGGGCGCAGGAGCGCCAGGACCTGCTGCTGCGAGAGATGAGCCACCGGGTCAAGAACCTGTTCGCCCTGGCCGGCGCGGTCATCACCCTGAGCACGCGATCCGCCGGTACGCCGAAAGAGTTGGCGGAGCAGGTGCGCAGCCGGCTCGGGGCGCTGGCCCGGGCCCATGAACTGACCTTGCCGGATCTGAAGCGCGACGCTGCGGCGACCCCGACCACGATCGATGCGCTGATCCGCACCATCATGACGCCCTATGAAGATGCCGGGCAGGCCCGGGTCGCCATCACCGGGCCGGAGGTCGTCATCACCGGCCACGCCGTCACCAGCCTCGCGCTGCTGCTGCACGAACTCGCGACCAATGCGGCAAAGTACGGCGCCCTGTCCGCGCCGGCGGGCAGCATGACGATCGGCTGGACGGCCGAGGGCGGTAGCCTGGTGCTGCGCTGGTCGGAACATGGCGGGCCATCGCCCGAGGACGCCCGCGGTGCCGAAGGCTTCGGCACCTGGCTGGTCGACGGCACGATCAAGGGCCAGCTGCAGGGCCAGATCTCGCGCCAATGGGATGCCGACGGCCTGACCATCGAAATGTCCATCCCCCTGAAGCGCCTGGCCGGGTGAGCGGACATCCCACCGCCGAAGGACCACGGAACGATCCCGGCCGGGATCCATTCCTGTAGCGCCACCCGTCCCGTCGCGGCTCGCTAGAGGATATCGTGCCGACCCACTCGCGCCTGCTTTGGATCCGCATCGGCGTGGCCGGCCTCGCCCCTCTCGCCATCGTCGCCGGCTCAGGGGTCGCCCTGGCGGCAGGCGGTGGTGCGGCTTCCGCATCGACCACGCTGTTCGTCTGCCAGGTGGTCGTGCTGATGCTGGTCGGCCGGCTGGTCGGCGAAGGCATGCAGCGGATCGGCCAGCCGGCGGTGATGGGTGCCATCGTCGGCGGCATCCTGCTCGGCCCCTCCGTCTTCGGCCTGCTCTGGCCCGCGGGGCAGCACGCCTTGTTCCCGCCGGATCCGGCGCAGAAGGCGATGATCAACGGCGTCGCCCAGTTCGGCGTGCTGATGCTGCTGCTGCTCGCCGGCATGGAGACCGATCTCGGCCTGGTGCGGCGGGTGCGCCGCGCCGCCGGCAGCGTATCGCTGACCGGCATCGCCATCCCGTTCGCCTGCGGCTTCCTGCTTGGCTGGTTCCTGCCGGAAGCGCTGCTGCCCGACCCGAAACTACGCCTGATCACCGCCCTGTTCCTCGGCACGGCGCTGTCGATCTCCTCGGTCAAGATCGTCGCCATGGTGGTGCGCGAGATGGGGTTCGTCCGGCGCAATGTGGGGCAGGTCATCCTCGCCTCCGCCGTCATCGACGACACGGTCGGCTGGATCGTGATCGCCATCACCTTCGGGCTGGCCAGCAGCGGCGGGTTGGAGATCGTCGCGGTCATCAGGACCGTGGCGCTGACGCTGTTGTTCATCGGGGGCAGCCTGGTGTTCGGCCGGCGGCTGGTGTTCTGGATCATCCGCTGGGTCAATGACCGTTTCCGCAGCGAGTTGCCGGTCATCACCGCCGTGCTGGTCATCATGGGCGGCATGGCGCTGATCACCGACGCGATCGGCGTGCATGACGTGCTGGGCGCCTTCATGGCCGGCATCCTGGTGGGCGAATCGCCGATCCTGACGAAGCAGATCGACCAGCAGATCCGCGGCCTGACCACGGCGCTGTTCATGCCGGTCTTCTTCGGCCTGTCCGGGCTGGAGGCCGACTTGTCGATCTTCGGCGATCCACGGCTGCTGGCGATCGGCCTGGCCATCGTCGCCATCGCCAGCATCGGCAAGTTCGGCGGCGCGCTGCTGGGCGGCTGGATGGGCGGCATGTTGGGGCGCGAGGCGCTGGCGCTGGGCTTCGGCATGAATGCCCGCGGGTCGACCGAGGTGATCGTGGCCTCGATCGGCCTGTCGATCGGCGCGCTGAGCCAGGACCTGTTCAGCATGATCGTGGCCATGGCCGTGATCACGACATTGATCATGCCGCCGACCCTGCGCTGGGCGCTGCGGCGCCTGCCGCTGGACGAGGCGGAGAAGCAGCGCCTGGACCGCGAGGCGTTCGAGGCGCAGGCCTTCGTGCCGAATCTGGAGCGGTTGCTGCTGGTCGCCGATGATGGGCCGAAAGGCCGCTTCGCCGCCCGGCTGTCGGGCCTGCTGGCCGGTGTCCACCGCATCGCCGTGACCACCCTGGTGCAGCGCCCGGATTCGGAAAAGGAGAGGCCGGAGGACGAGCAGCCACGGGCGATCGTCGCGGCCCAGGCCGAAGCTGCAGCCGCCCAGGCGGCGGAGGATGATGCTGGCAGCGGCGGCGTGGTCGATGTGGTCTCGATCGAGGCCCAGGCGCTGACCGGTGAGGCCGTGGTGGCGGAGGCTAAGAAGGGTTACGACCTGCTGATGGTCGGCGTCGAACCGACCGGGGCCCGCGGCGGCGGCTTCGCACCGCAGGTCGGTGAGTTGGTCGCCGGCTTCTCCGGCTGGGTCGCCATCGCGGCCGCGCGCGGCGTGCACCAGGCGGACCCGATGGGCGGCGCCCTCGACATCCTGGTTCCGGTCAACGGCACCGCAGCGTCGCGTCGGGCGGCGGAGGTGGCCTTCGCCCTGGCCCGGGCCGGCAACGGGTCGCTGCGGGCCCTTTATGTCGCGGCCGAAAGCGATACCGGGCCGCGCCGCCTGTTCGAGCCGGCGCCGGAGGAGGCGGGGCTGAAGGAGCTGGCGCCGATCGCCGAACACTACGGCGTCGAGATGAAGACCTCGATCCAGGTCGATGTGGCGCCAGCCGACGCGATCCTGCGGCAGGCCCGGCTCGGCCGGCACACCCTGATCGTGATGGGCGTGCGACGCCGGGCCGGGGAGGCGCTGTCCTTCGGCGAAGTCGCTGATTTCGTGCTCGAAAGCGCCGACCGCTCGATCCTGTTCGTGTCCGATGAGCAATCGGGGTCGCCGCCGGAACGGCCGGAACCCTGACCGCCGGCCTCCCGTTCCCTTCAGGAGAGGCAACAACGGAGGCGGACATGACGACGCACGGCAAACCCATCGAGCCCAAGCCGGCCGAACCGGCGCCGGCCAAGGATGCGGCCAAGGACAGCCGCAAGGTCGATCGGGACTCCGCCGACAGCATGGATGCCAGTGACCCGCCGTCCTTCAACCCGGGCACGTCGGGTGCCGGGGAAGATCGCCGCTCGGCCAAGCCGAAAGTCGCTGACAAGCGCTGAGTCCGGACCTTCGCCAATCACGGGAGATATTGACCATGGACGATTTGGACCAGCGCATCCGTGCGCACGCCCATCGGATCTGGATCGAGCAAGGCCGGCCGGATGGGCGATCGGAAGACCATTGGGACATGGCGCGCGAATTGGTCGCGATCGAGGATCACCAGCTTGATGCGACCCGGCCGAACCCGGTGGCGACCGAGGGAGACGTGGCCCTCCACTCCGAGCCGGTTGAACCGCTGGAAGCGGTGGAATCCCTGGGCGACCTGCCCGGGCGCACCGACCAGGCCGAGCGTCCGGCCTACCCCAAGCGCAGGGCCAAGTCATCGGCCTGAGCGAATTCTTTCAAGAACACAGGGCGTATTTCATGACGCAGACCAAATCCTTTCCGGTCTTCGATATCGACGATCGCAAATGGCTCCTTGCCGCCCATGATCCCGCTATAACTGTCTATGTCACGGCCGACCCGGCGTCTTCGGCGGCGGGCCGGTTCAGAGCCAAAATCCGGAGTGCGATGAAGTCGCTGGAACAGCGGCTGCAGAGCTGCGATCTGGAACCGGATCGCCGCACCGCGTTGCTGACATCCGGCGAGGCCGCTTTGGCCGGCATCGACCCAGCCGCGAGCGACCCCGGCTTCGTCCTGTTCCTGGCGGAAGACCGGACCCTGGTTCGTCCCGTGGCGCAGATGGTGCAGGATGAGATCGCCGTCGGGCACCGCTTCCTGCTGCGCCCGATCCTGGGTCTCTTCGGACCGGAGGAGCGCTTCCACATCCTGGCGATGAGTGCCGGCAGCACACGGCTGATCGACGCCACGCGGGATGCCTGGCGGGATGCGACGCCGCCCGGCGTGCCGCGGTCGATCGACGAGGTGGCGGCGCTGACCGACCCCCAGAGCACACGGCAGGCCAGCCCATCCGGTCGCGGTGGGAATGGCGGGGCCGCTTCGTCGGCACCGCACAGCTACGAGAGCCCGGAGGAACTGCATAAGGTCCAGCTGCTGGAGCATGTCCGCCGGGTCGGCAAGGCCGTGCAGCACCATCTCGCGGGCGACACGGCGCCGGTCGTGCTGGTCGCGGAGTCGGAGGTGGCCGGCCATCTCCGCAAGTTCAACCATTGGGCCGAGCTGCTGCCCGACTTCGTCGGCCGCAACCCGGCGGGAATGAGCGGGCGTAGCCTGCATGAGGCCGCGGTCGCCCTGCTGCCGTCGGAAGATGCCGAGGCGGAGCCTGTGCTCGACCGCATCCGCGCACGGCTCGGCACGGCGGAGTCGAATGTCGCGATCAAGCTCGAGGAAATCCTGGCGGCAGCCCGCGACGGCCGTATCGACTCCCTGGTGTTCGCCGCCGACCAGACGATCTGGGGCCATTTCGATGAGCGCAAAGGCACGGTCGTCGCCAGCGGTACCGATAGCGGGTCGGAGGAAGACCTGCTCAATCTGGCAGCCGTCATGACCATGGAAAGCGGTGGCCGCGCCTTCGGACTGCCACGCGACAAGCTGCCCCGCCAGGTCCCGGCCGCAGCGATGCTGCGGTACTAGAGGCTATTCCGTTCGCTTTGGCTCACTGCACAGCCTCTAGTCGTTTGATCTGGTGAGCATCTTTATCCGATCGACCAGAGCGGGTCGATCGGGTGATGCTCTCTAAGTCAGCGCGTAGATCAGCAGGAGTGCGACCAGGATCAGCAGGACGATCAGGATCACCAGCGTCCAGCTGCGGCCGCCCTCCTGCTCCGGTCCGCGCGACAGGCTGACATCCAGCGCGCGTTCGATTTCCTGCCGTCCTTCGAGGTTTTCGTCCGGCGGCAGGTCCGGCGCCGTGACCGGGGCGTCGGGGGCAACCCGGGTTGGCATTTCGCGGTCCGAAGCCATGGCTCGCCTCCAATGAAGGGTGTGCTTCAGAAGGCAATGGCCGCCGCTGCGGTTCGGTTCCCGCGGGTAGGGCAGGTTGGGGTCAGGAGCCGAAGACGACCCCGAGTTCCTCGACCGCCTCGCGCGTTAGCGGCCGGGTCCGGTGGCCGTGCAGCAGCAGGTGCAGCTTGGCCGTCTCCTCCAGCTCCTCCAGCGCATAGAGCGCGTCGTCCAGCCCGGCGCCGGCGATGACCGGGCCGTGATTGGCCAGCAGCACGGCCGCGTGGCGGATGGCGGCTTCGCGCACCGCATCCGCCAGCCTGGTGTCGCCCGGCCGGTAATAAGGGATCAGTTCGAGGTCGCCGATCCGCATCACGTAGTAGGCGGTCAGCGGCTGGATCACCGGCTTGCCCGCCGGCCGGTCCAGGCAGGACACGGCCACCGAATGGGTCGAGTGGGTGTGGATGATCGCCGCAGCGCCCGGCCGCACGCCATAGACGGAGGTGTGCAGGAACGCCTCCTTCGACGGCTTGTCCCCCGAGACATGGCATCCCTCGGCATCCAGCTTCGAAATCCGCAAGGGGTCGAGCAGGCCGAGGCAGGTGTTCGTCGGTGTAATCAGCCAACCATCGTCCAGGCGCAGGCTGAGGTTGCCGGAGGTGCCGTGGACGAGATGGCGGTCGTACAGCCTCTGCCCCATCCGGCACAGGGCGTCGCGGGCAGCGGTGTCGGACATGGCGGGCTATCCGATCTTGACGCCGTTGGCCTTGGCCACGTGGTCGGCCAGCATCGGCACATAGTCCTCCGGGCTGCCGGTGGCATGGGCGGTCGAGAAGTGGTTCTTCGCCGCGTTGCCCATCGGGTTGGCGATGCCGGCGTCATCGGCCATCGCCTCGAGATATTTCAGATCCTTCAGGGCATTGGAGATGGAGAATTTGTGGGCATCGCGGTCGCCCTCCAGCGTCCAGCGCATGAAGGTCTGGTAGAAGCCGCAATCCATGCGCCCACCGCGGATGACGCCGTCGAACCGTTCCGGCGAAATGCCGACCTTGCGCGACAAGGCCAGGGCTTCGCTGTACAGCGCTGCATAGCCGAGCGACAGGAAGTTGTTCAGCAGCTTCATGCGGTGGCCGTCACCGGTGGCGCCGATATGAACGACACGGCCGGCCCAGGTCTCCAGCACCGGCTTTATCCTGGCGAAGACGGCATCGCTGGCGCCGACCATGGTGTCCAGCGCGCCCTCCCATGCCTCCTTCGGCGTCCGGCCCAGCGGCGCATCGACAAAATCGACACCGATTTCGGCCAGCATTGCCGCCAGCGCGACGGTGGAGACCGGGTCGGCGGTGGAGCAGTCCACCACCACCGACCCCGGCACCAGCCCGTCCTTCAGCCCGTCCGGTCCGCGCACGATCTCCTCGATCTCCTTCGATCCGGTGACGCAGAGGAAGACGATGCTGGACCGCGCTGCGACCTCGGCCGGCGTGGCGGCCTCGTCCGCGCCGCGCGATTTCAGATCCTCGACGACATCGCGCTTGCGGCGGGCCAGCACCGTCAGGGGATAGCCCTTCTCGACGATGTTCTTGGCCATGCCATGGCCCATATTGCCCAGGCCGATGAAGCCGATGCGCTCGCGCTGCGGGGATGTCTCGGTCATGCGGATTGCCTTCTGTTCCTGATGCTGGTTGCGGCCGGGGTGCTACGCGAGCACGCGCCAGGCCTTGAGGAAGAAATCGGGGGTGCCGAAATTGCCGGATTTGAGGGCGAGGGCCAGGTCGGGTGACCCGATGGACCGGGTCCAGGGCACACCGGGATCGATCTCCGGCCCGATCTCCAGCGCCTGGACGCCCAGCGCCGCGACCACGGCGCCGGAAGTCTCGCCCCCCGCCACAAGGAACCGGGAGAATCCGCGCGACGCCAGGCGCCGGGCGACGTCCGCCAGCAGATCCTCGACCAGCGCGCCCGAGCGTTCGACGCCAAGCTTGTCCTGCACTGCGCGGACGATGTCCGGGTCGGCGCTGGAATAGACCAGGGGCGCACGATCGGCCGCTTGGCCTTCGACCCAGTCCGCCACCTGCTGCGCCGTGATGCGGGTCTCGGCGATGGCGAGCGCATCCAGCTGGAAGGCGGGGGTGCCCTGGTCGATAGCGGCTTTTACTTGGCCACGCGTGGCAGTGGAGCACGAGCCGGCCAGGATCACCGCGCGTCCCGGCGGCGCCCGCATCGTGTCCGCCGGCGGCTGCAACTGCAGGTGGCCGGCGGCGGCGAAGTTCTCCGGCAGGCCCATGGCTAGCCCCGATCCGCCGGTCAGCAGCGCCATGTCGGCCGCGGCGGCGCCGATGCTGCGCAGATGCACGTCGCGCACGGCATCGACCACGACGAAGCGGGTGCCGTCGCGTCGCGCCCGGTCGAAAGCGTCTCGGATGGCGTCGACGCCGGTCTCCACCACCTCAAGTGGGATCAGGCCGACCGGCAGCCGGGTCTGCCGCTGCAGCACCCGCACCAGATTTGCGTCCCGCATCGGCGTCAACGGGTGGTCCTTCATCGAGCTGTCGGACAGCAGCAGATCGCCGACGAACAGATGACCGCGATAGATCGTGCGGCCGGTCGCCGGGAAGGCCGGGCAGACCACTGATAGCTCCGATCCGGTGAAGCCAAGCAGCGCCTCCGCCACCGGCCCGATATTGCCCTGGTCGATGGAATCGAAGGTCGAGCAGTATTTGAAGAACAGCTGCTTGGCCCCGGCGGCCTTCAGCCGTTCGGCCGAACGCAGCGACATCTCGACCGCCTCGGCCGCGGGAATGGTGCGCGATTTCAGCGCCACCACCACGGCCTGGGCGTCACCGAAATCGGCATCGGCCGTCGGCACGCCGATCACCTGGACCGTCTTCATGCCCTGGCGCGCGATCATCAGCGCAAGATCGGTGGCCCCGGTCAGGTCGTCGGCGACGGCACCTAACAGCATCTCAGCAATTCTCCTGTCGGATCGGACCGATCGGATCCCGATCGGTCGGGTAGGGGCGGGTCATGCGGTGCCGCCGACCACGATCTCGAAGCCGACATCGACGATGCGGGGCTGGTCGCCGCGCTCCCTGGGATCGAGGATGTGCTCCACCGCCAGTCGGCCGATGCGATAGCGGTCGGACCGGATGGTCGACAGCGGCACCGGTAGGGCCTGGCCGATTTCCAGCCCATTGAAGCCGAACAGGCCGAGATCGGTCTTCGGCACGATGCCGGCGCCCATGCAATGGAAGACGCCGCCCACCGCCATGTCGTCGTTCGAGAACACGGCAACGTCGACCTCGGGGGATTGCTGCAGCAGCCGGCCCAGCCCGTCGCGGCCGGCGAACACCGAGCTCTTGTCATCGCCGACGCTCTCGCCCGCCAGGGACAGGCCGGCCTCGGCCAGCGCCTGGCACAGCCCGTCATAGCGCAGCCGGGCGCGCCGGTCGGCATGCCAGTCATGGCCGACATAGCCGAACCGGCGATAGCCGCGCTCGATCAGATGGCGCCCGGTGGCATGGCCAGCCTGGGCGTGCGACAGGCCGACGGCGATATCGATCGGCGCCGCATCGATATCCATCAGCTCGGCGACCCGGATTCCGCTGTTCTCCAGCATGCGGCGCGTCGCATCGGTGTGGTCGAAGCCGGCGATGATCATCGCCGCCGGCTTCCAGGCGAGAAGGGAGCGCAGCAGCACCTCTTCCCGGTCCATGTCGTAGTCGGTGACGGCGACGACGGGCTGGAAGCCCGACTCGTCCAGCGCTTCATGGATGCCGCGCAGCACCTCCGGGAAGACGATGTTGGACAGCGACGGGATGACCACGCCCATCAGGTTCGACCCGGCCGAGGCGAGGCTGCCGGCCACCCGGTTGGGGACATAGCCGATCGCCTGGACGGCCGACATCACACGGGCCCGCGTGTCCGGGGCGATCGGCCCCTTGTTGCGAAGGATGCGCGACACCGTGATCTGGCTGACGCCGGCGAGTTGGGCCACGTTGGCCAGCGTCGGCGCCGCCTTCCGGTCCCGTCCACGATCCGCTCCCCCCATGGCTGTGCCTCGCCCTTGTCCGTTCGCCCACCGCGGCCGATCATCGGTTGCGGTGACAGTCGTCGCCGGATGATCTCCAAAACGTCTGCGGCACGATATTGACAGGCCGAGTCAATGTCTCGATTGTTCGACTATGACAGCGCTAACATCGGCCGGCAAGAGCCGGTTCGAGGGGAAGGGGTCCAGCACGATGGGCACGGAGACCAGCCTGAGGATCGGCATTGTCGGCCTCGGATCGATGGGACTGGGCATGGCCCGGTCGATGGTGGCCGCGGGGCTGGATGTCTGCGGCTTCGACACCAACCGCGCGGCGGTCGAGGCGCTGGGCGCCGCCGGCGGCCGGATGGCTACGAGCGCGCGGCAGACGGGAGACGCGGCCGACATTGTCGTCGTGGTCGTGGTCAACGCCGCCCAGTCCGAAGCGGTGCTGTTTGGCGATGGCGGCGCGACCGGGGCAATGCGGCCGGGTGGCACCATCCTGTGTAGCGCCACGATGGCGCCGGAGGCGGCGCGGCGCCTGGCCGAACGGGCCCGGGTGCTCGGCCTGCATTACCTCGACGCGCCGGTCAGCGGCGGCACTGCCAAGGCGGCGACGGGCGAGCTGACCTTCATGGCGTCGGGGACGGCAGAGGCCTTCGCCGGCGCCCGCCCGGCGCTCGACGCCATGGCCTCGACCGTCTACGAGCTCGGGGCCGAGGCCGGCATCGGCGCCTCGTTCAAGATGGTGAACCAACTCCTGGCCGGCGTGCACATCGCCGCCGCCTGCGAGGCGATGACCTTTGCCGCCCGCCTCGGCCTCGACCTGCGCAAGGTCTATGAGGTGATCACCGCCGCCGCCGGCAATTCCTGGATGTTCGAGAATCGGGTGCCGCACATCCTCGATGCCGACTACACCCCGCGCAGCGCCATCGACATCTTCACAAAGGATCTCGGCATCGTCGTCGACATGGGGCGCAGCGAGAAGTTCCCGACCCAGCTGGCGGCGACCGCGCTGCAGATGTATTTGATGACCGCCGCCGCCGGCATGGGCCAGGACGACGATTCCTCGGTGGCGCGGATGATCGCCGGCATCACCGGCGTGGAGTTGCCGAAACCGGCCGGCCCCAACACTGCAGGAACGGAGCGCTGACATGCCGCGTTTTGCCGCCAATCTCAGCATGATGTTCACCGAACATCCGTTCCTCGACCGCTTCGCCGCGGCCGCCGATGCCGGCTTCACCGCGGTCGAATACCTCTTTCCCTACGAACATGCGCCGCAGGCTTTGGCCGAACGGTTGAACCGGCATGGGCTGGCCCAGGCGCTGTTCAACCTGCCGCCGGGCGACTGGGCCGGGGGCGATCGCGGCACCGCTTCGTTGCCGGAGCGGGCGGCCGAATTCCGCGCCTCGCTGGAAACCGCGCGGCCCTTCATCGAGGCGACGGGCGTGCCCCGGGTGCACATGATGGCGGGTATGGCCTCACGCACGGATGCACGGGCGGTCGCGGCCTATGAGACGGCGCTGGCCCAGGCGGCCGACTTCGCCGCGGGCCTGGGCATCGGCATCGTGATCGAGCCGATCAACGGCCGCGACATGCCCGGCTATTTCCTGAACGATTTCGACTGGGCGGCAGGGGTGATCGGCCGGCTGGACCGCCCCAATCTGCGGCTGCAATTCGACATCTACCACCGCCAGATCCTGCATGGCGACGTGACCAAGGCACTGGAAGCGCTGATGCCGATCACCGCCCATGTCCAGATCGCCTCGGTGCCGCTGCGCCACGAGCCGGGGACGGGGGAGCTGAACGATGCGCGCCTGTTCGCATTGCTCGACAGCCTGGGCTACGAGGGCTTCGTCGGCTGCGAATACCGACCGGCCGGCGACACGGTCGCCGGTCTCGGCTGGTTCAAGGCAGCCACCGGGTCGTAAAAAGGGGATGTCGCTGGACCTTTCCGTGCTCTCAAGGACGGCCGCCGAGCCGATGACCGGTGCAGCCGTCCCGCCGCTCCGCTTCTTCGTGCTCGGTGCCACGGGGCGCACGGGTCTGCCCTTCCTGGCGCAGGCCCTCGCGCGCGGCCATCGCGTGACCATCCTGGTTCGCAATCCATCGAAGCTGCCCGCCGCTTTGGCGTCGCACCCGAATCTTCGCGCCGTTGCCGGCGAGCTGGGTGACACCGACAAGATGGCGGACGCGATCGGAGAAGCGAAGCCGGACGTCGTGTACGTCATGCTGGCATCGGAAAGGGCGCCGTACACGGCCGTTTCCACAGGCACGCACAGCGCGCTGCTGGCGCTGAGAGCCATCGGACCTAGGGCCATGCCGCTCATCAGCATCGCCGGCTGGGGCCTCGGCCCGACCGGCATCCACATCACCGGCTTCGCGCGCCTCGTTGTCCAGGCGGCAAAGACGCTGTTCTGGTCAAAGCCCTATGCTGATTTCATCAAGCAGCTGGCTGAGATCGAGGACGCGAAAGCCGAAGGCCTCATCCGGCCAACGCTGGTGCTGCCGCCGATCCTCAACAATGGCGAGAGGACAAACACTTACCTCTCGGGCGAGGCCAGCACGATGAAGGATGTCATGGCCGTGACGGGCTCGGTGAGCCGGGCGTCGATGGCCGATCTCTGCCTGAAACTGGGAGAGCGGGTCGCGGCGAGGGAAGCGGTGCCGCAATGGGTCGCCATCACGAACCCTTAGTGTCGAGGCCGCGGCCCCCGAGGGAGCCGCGGCGTCGGGTTATTTGGACACGTATTTCCGCCAGGAATGGGCCTGGCGGAAGCCGAGCACGTCCCGCGTCTTCTTGTTCGAGAGCAGCGTCTCGAATTCGCCCAGCTCGCCCTTGACCGGCACCTCGGGATAGAAGCGCTGCAGCAGCTCCTTCGTCGGCAGATCCGACGAGGTCTCGTCGTTCACCGCGTTGAACACCTGGTAGCCGAGCCCGTCGGTCTTGACCGCGAGATCGGTGATCTGGCCGAGGTCGCGGGCGTCGATGTAGCTCCAGGCGATGCGCTTGCGGAAGCCGGGGTCGGCGAACCATTTCGGGAACAGCGCGTATTCATGCGGCTCGATCACGTTGCCGATGCGCAGCGCGTAGATGTCGGTACCGTTGCGCTGGGCGAAGGCCTTCGCCGTCTGCTCGTTGCAGATCTTCGACAGGGCGTAGCTGTCCATCGGGCCGACCGGGTAGTCCTCGTCGAGCGGAAAATATTCCGGCGCGCGAGGCTCGTTGGCGAAGACCAAGCCGTAGGTGGTCTCGCTGGAGGCGACGACGATCTTGGGAATGCCCAGCTTCACCGCCGCTTCGATGACGTTGTAGGTGCCCATGGTGTTGATGCGGAACACCTCGTTGTCGGGCACGATCATGATCCGCGGGATCGCCGCGAAATGCACCACGGCGTCGACCGGCTGCGCCCGCAGCGACGGGTCGAATTCGTGCAGGCCCATATAGCTCGACAGGGCGTTGAACACCTGCCCGCTGTCGGTGATGTCGGTGATCAGCGTCCGGACCTGTGGGTTGTCCAGCGGCTTGGTGTCGAGGTTCAGGACCTGGTGGCCCTGGTCGACCAGGTATTTCACCACGTGACGGCCGGCCTTGCCGCTGCCGCCGGTGAACATGATCCGCTTGCTCATAAGGGTCTCTCGCTCCGTTTCGATGGGTTGGAAGGGAAGGGGGCTATCCCGTGGCCAGATTCATGACGGCTTCGCGCGTGGCGTCCCGGCGCGGCAACTCCCCGCTGATGCGCCCCTCGCGGACGACGATGACCCGGTCGCTGATCGCCAGGATCTCGGCCATGTCGGACGACACCGCGATGACCCCGAGGCCTTGCGCCGCGAGGCCCTGCAGCTGGCGGTGCACTTCCGATTTCGCGGCGATGTCGATGCCGCGGGTCGGCTCGTCGACGATCAGGATCCGCGGCCGCCGTGCGACCCATTTCGCGATCACCACCTTCTGCTGGTTGCCGCCGCTGAGATGGACGATCTTCTGCTCGATCGACGGGGTTTTTACGCCAAAGGTGCGGACCGAATCCGAACAGGCCGCCGCCTCGCGCCGCCGGTTGACGAAGTCGAGGCTGCAGTAATCGGCCAGGTGGGTCAGGCTGAAATTCTCGCGGACGGTCATGTCCAGCACCAGGCCCTGGCCCTTGCGGTCCTCGGTGACGAAGCCGATGCCGGCGGCGATGGCGTCGCTCGGGCCGCGGATCGTCACCGGCTTGCCGTCGACCCGGATGCTGCCGTGATGGCCGCGCTCGCCGAAGATCATCTCCATGATCTCGGTCCGGCCGGCGCCGATCAGGCCGAAGAACCCCAGCACCTCGCCCTTGTGCAGGTCGAAGCTGATGTCGGCGACCCTGGCCGCATGCGGGCTCGGCCGCTTCAGCCCCAGGCCCGACACCGACAGGATGACCTCCTTGCCCGCATGCGACACGTGCTCGCCATAGAGCTCGCTCAGCTCGCGGTCGACCATCGTCTTGACCAGGAATTCCCGCGTCACCTCGCCGATCGGCCGGGTGGCGATCGACCGGCCGTCGCGCAGCACCGTGACGCGGTCGGCGATCTCGAAGATCTCCTCCAGCCGGTGCGAGATGTAGACGATTCCCATGTCCTCGGCGCGCAGCTGCTTGATCACGGCAATCAAGGTCTCGGCCTCGCGATGGCTCAGCGACGCCGTCGGCTCGTCCATCACCAGGATCTTGGAATTGTATGAGATTGCCTTGGCGATCTCGATCATCTGCTTCTGGCCGATGCTGAGCTTGCCGACGATCACCCTTGGGTCGATGTCCAGTTGGAGTCGGGCCAGCACCTGCCGCGACTCCTCGACCATCCGGCGCATGTCGATCAGGCCGAGGCGGGTGCGCGGTTCGCGGGCAAGGAAGATGTTCTCGGCAACCGTCAGGTTCTCCACCATGGACAGTTCCTGGTAGATGATGCTGACGCCCAGCGCCCGGGCATGCTCCGGGTCACGGATGGCGACGGGCGTGCCCTCGATCGCGATCGTGCCGGCATTGGCCCGGTAGGCGCCGGTCATGATCTTCATCAGCGTCGACTTGCCGGCCCCGTTCTCACCCGCCACGGCATGAACCTCGCCCCGCGACAGTGCGAGGTCGACGCCATCCAGCGCTTTCACGCCGGGAAAGGATTTAGTGATCCCCTGCATCTCGAGGAATGGCGGCATGGGCCCCTCGGCCGTGTCGGATGAAACGGCAGGCGACGGAGCGTCCGCCGCCTGCACGGTGCCGGATTACTTGGTGTAGCTGCCGAGATTCGAGGCATCGACGACGGTGACGCCGGTGTCGATGTCGGCCGGCGCCGCCCCGGTGCCCTTGATCTGGGCGACCAGGTTCTCGACCGCCAGCTTGCCCATGGTCACCGGCCGCTGCACCATGATGCCCTGGATCAAGCCGTCCTTCACGCCCTTGAGGGTATCCGGCAGGTCGTCGAAAGCGAAGACCTTCACCACGCCCTTGCGGTCGGCGAATTCACGGCTTTCCAGCACCTTGGCGACGGCCGGTCCGCCGACCTGGCTGACCCCGAGGATGCCCTTCAGCTCGGGATGGCCGCGGAACAGCGCCTCGGTGACCGAGACCGCCCGCGCCAGGTCGTCATCGGTGCCTTCCTTGGCGACGACCTTGATGTCGGGGTGGGCGGCCAGCGCCCGCTCGACCCCGGCGATGCGTTCGTTGAGGTTCGAGGCGCCGAGCTGGCCGGTGACGATGGCGACCTCCCCCTTGCCGTCCAGCGCCTTGGCCAGCGATTGGCCCATGGTGAAGCCGGCCGCCTCGTTGACCGTGCCGATATACATGCTGCGGCCGCTCTTGGCGCTGTCGCTGTCGAAGGTCAGCACCTTGATGCCGGCGGCCGTGGCTTCCTTGATGACGCCTTCGACCGATTTCGGCTCGTTGACCGAAATCGCGATGCCGTCGACGTGCTTGGCGATCAGGTCTTCCATGATGCGGACCTGGGTCGACCCCTGGGTGTTCTGCGGCACCACCCACTGGTAGTCCACGCCCAGCGCCTTGGCGGCTTCGGCCGCGCCGGTGTTGCAGTCGTCGAAGAACGGCACCGCGACCTTTGGAATGACCGCGATGGTGAGCTTGTGGTCCTGGGCGGACCCGCTGCCGGCATAAAGCAGAGGGGCGGCGAGCAGTGCCGCGGTGAGCATGCGGATGATGGGTTTCATGGATATCCTCCCGTGGGTGAATGGGTGACGGAGCGTTCCGCTCTTCTTGTTGGCCTCAGCCGCGCTTGCCGCGGGCGCGAAGCACATCGATGCTGACGGCGATCAGGATCACCGCGCCGGTGATCGCCTGCTGGGCGTAGGTGTCGATGTTCATCAGCACGACGCCGTTGGCGATGAAGCCGGTCAGCGCGGCGCCGATCACGGCGCCCAGCACGCTGCCGATGCCGCCCGACAGCGACGCGC